>JALVQQ010000253.1 GCA_027025395.1 Deltaproteobacteria bacterium
GTATGAATGCAGTCCGTGTTTCAGGCGCCAATGCGGAAATACCAGGTGCATGAAGGATATTCAGCCTGAAAGGGTAGTTAAAGCCCTGCTCGAACTGCTTTGAGGGCGCCTGCTCGACCCCAAATTGAGCAGTTTGAAGCCCGCCAATGAATACCAGACAGCCATTCTAATTATCTCTTCGATTTTAAACAAAAAATCCTGACTCATTAAAATAGGGCGGCTATACGGTTTGTGCCCGCTCCGGATATCCGGCTCGGAAACACGGAAAGATCCTTACAGGTGCGGCCCTTCCCTGCAGCCATGCCATAAGACAGCGTGCTTTTGAGGATACGGACATGGCCGGTGTTGTTGACAAACAATATATTCCGGTCATATTATTTTTATCAGGTGGTTCCGGTGATTTGTCGAGCATGAGCCTGACAAACCCTTCTATATGAAGAAATTACCGGCTCCTGCAATTCCCTCCTGCGCCAGGATCAGGAGAGTGCAGGCAGATCATGGTTCAGCTTCGTCCCCATTACCTCAATGGCCGCCTTGCCAGCCTGACTAGCGAGCGCGGCAACATAGGGGAGAATGTGAAGACGAACTCAAAAGTGGCTGAAAAGGGTAATAAAACAGGCAAAAAAGGAGGACCTCAACATGAAAAAAATAAAGGATCTGTTTCTGCCGGCTCTTGTCTCCCTGCTCGTGGCACCCTTGGCGGTATGGGGGGCGGTATTCACTGTCCATAACCCCGCGGAGTTTCAAAATGCCCTGGCCACGGCACAGGCAAACGGGGGAAACGACACCATCAATGTGGCACCGGGCACATACAACATCACATCGACCCTTAAATACACAACGGCAGACGGTGACGGCGCGCTCACCATCCAGGCCCAGGACATGAATAACCGACCTGTGCTTGATGGCGGCAAGAGCGTTCAGATTATGTATATCGATAATGATTCCGATGGCGATTACAACGGAGATGAAGGTGACCGCATAACCATAAAGGGCCTTGTGTTTAAGGATGGTAATTGTACTACCAGCGGATGTTTAGGAGGGGGGCTTTATGCAAAAAATGGTGAGGCAGACACAACCCTGGACGGCAATGCCTTCAAGGGTAACTACTCCCAGTGGGGTGGTGGAGGCGCCTATGTTTACACTTTTGATGGAACAGCCACGATCATCAACAATACCTTTAATGGAAATTTCTCGGATTTTGGCGGTGGCGCCTATCAGGAGACATCTAGTGGCACGCTCATGGCGGGAAACAATACCTTCAGCAAAAATTCCGCCAGGTGGGGTGGCGGGGGCGTCAATGTATATGGCTCTGATGGCACGGCCGAGGTCACAAACAACATCTTCAGCGGAAACAGTGCCGGTTATGGTGGAGGCATCCATGTATATGCATCTTTTTCAGGCACAGTAAAGATGACAAACAACACTATAAATGAAAACTCTGCTCACTTTGGTGCCGGCACCTGTTTCACTTTGGACGGCGACAGTGTAGCGGCCAACATCTACAACAACATATTGTGGGGCAACACCGCAAGTAAAGGAGGAAGCGACGGGGATGACCTGTATATTTGGTCCGATAAGGATGGCAACGGCACAGGCGCCACCGTAAACCTTTACAACAACGACCTTGGCCAGAACAGTGATTTCAGCACAGGACAGTCGGAAGACCTTTACATTACCGTCACCGACAAATATCACCACGCTTCCAACATAAAATCCGATCCCCTCTTTGTTGATCCGTCACATGGAAACTTTCACCTGAAGAGCACTTCGCCCTGCATGGACAAAGGCCTGAACAGCGCTCCCAGCATTCCCTCCAGGGACTTTGAGGGCGACCTTCGCATTGTCGATGGAAACGGTGATGGCAATGCCACTGTTGACATGGGGGCGGATGAATACACTGCCTCCTCACAGGAGGGCAATTCCACCAGCCAGAACAGCGCCGCAGCCCAGGGAGTGGCCGTGGTCAGGGTGAAAAATGACGGCACTATCTATCTCTATGTGCCATCCCTGCTCATCTCTGTTCAGGGCAACACAGCAATATATGAGCTCCTGTTCAGGCTTGAAGACCTGCAGAGCGTCATGTTCCGGATGGAGGGAGCGCGGGCATTGAGCACGGCGCCCGGCCCCGTAAGCGCCTATATTGACCCGGGACAGGAGCTTTTTTACGCGGCGTATGTGGCTCTCATAGACAACAAGGGGAATACAACAATCTTCAAAAATATCACATTCTTTGTCACGATCGGCAAAAACGAGACGGGTCAAGCCGAGGCCTTCATCAATCTGCGCGATCTTGTGGGAGACCAGATGCCTACCATAACGGAATACATTGGAGGCACAAAACAGGCCGGAAGCGGTGTTCCTCCAGAGATTTCAACGTATTATCTTGACATGATGCAATATTTGGAAAATATCATAAAGGGCACCTCCCTTACCACGCCGCAAGCCCCTGCATCATCGTCCAGCTTCACATGGGACATACAGGACTGGTAGGCACATGTTCACAGAAAACCTGAAAAGCCAGCGAAACAACTTCGATTAATTTAATAAGGACGGCACAACATGCAAAAAGCAGGATATCTATTTTTACTGATTTTGGTCTCTCTTGTCTTCTCGCCTTTCGTGGCATGGGGGGCGGTTTTCACTGTCCATAACCCCGCGGAGTTTCATAATGCCCTTGCCACGGCACAGTCAAACGGTGAGGACGATACCATCAATGTGGCACCGGGCACATACAACATCACATCGACCCTTCAATACATTACTGCGGACGGGGACGGCGCGCTCACCATCCAGGCGCTGGAGATGAATAACCGCCCCGTGCTCTCCGGCGGAAACGGCATTCAGATCATGTACATCGAAAATGATTCTGACCAGGACCACAAAGGTGACGCTGGTGCTGACATGGCCATCAGTGGCATTGTGTTTCAGGATGGCAACTGTTCAGCGGAAAAGGGGGCCGGGCTTTATGCAAATACAGGCGCGGCAAGCATCACGCTGGACGGCTGCACCTTCGGCGGGAACCTTGCAAGGTATGGCGGAGGCGCATATTTATATGCGGACGCAGGCATGGTGAGCGTTACACACAATGTCTTTAATGAAAACGAAGCCGGTTTTGGCGGCGGCGTCCATGTGGAATCATCGTCTGGCATGGTCACGGTTGAAAACAACACCTTCAGCGGAAACCGCGCCAGGACAGGTGGTGGTGTCCTCGTGTCTTCCGAATCAGACATAGCTGTCATGACAGACAATATATTCACTGGCAACACGGCCGTCACACTGGGGGGTGGCGCTTATGTGGTAACATCCGCCAAGACAGCCGTTGTTACAAACAATGTTTTCAGCAAAAATTCCGCCGGATTATATGGCGGGGGCATAGCTGCAAGTACACGTTCAGACGCCACGGTCACAAACAATACATTCACAGGAAACGCCGCCAGCAAGCTGGGAGGCGGGGCATATATAATGTTAGCCCATGACATGGCAATTGCCAGCATCTACAACAACATCTTCTGGGACAACAAGGCAGATAACGGAGGAAATGACGGAGATGACCTCTGCATCAACTCTGATTCGGATGGCAACGGCGCAGGCTCAACCGTAAACATCTACAACAACTGCCTTGGCCAGGACAGTGATTTCAACACAGGACAGTCTGAAGACCTTTACGTTACCGCCACCGACAACTACAGCCACGGTTCCAACATAACAGCCGACCCCCTGTTCGTTGATCCGGCGCACGGGGATCTGCATTTGACAAGCGCCTCTCCCTGTGTGGACAAAGGTTTCAATAACGCCCCTGGTATTCCCGGCAAGGACATCGAGGGCCAACCCCGTTTCGCCGATGGCGATGGAGACACCAATGCCACTGTTGACATGGGCGCATACGAATACGCCACACAGGGAGGCGGATCAAGCGCCCAGGACAGCGCCGCCACTCTGGGAGTGGTCGTGGCCAGGATGAAGGACAACGGAGATGTCTATCTCTATGTGCCGTCTCTTCTCCTCCCCGTTCAGGGCAAGCTTTCAATATTTGAGCTTTTGTTCCGGGTTGTGGATCTTAATAGCATCATGTTCCGGATGGAGGATGCGCGGCCCTTGAGTACGGCGCCCGGCCCTGCAAGCGCCTTTTTCAACCCGGGCCAGGAGCTTTTTTACGCTTCGTACGTGGCGCTCATTGACAGCAAGGGCAATACAACCGTCTTCAAAAATCTCACATTCAATGTGGCAATCGGTGAAAATGAAATATTTATAATTCTACGCGATCTTCTGGGAGACCAGGCGCCTACAATCGCGGAATATCTTGGCGGCACGAAGCATGTCGGAATCGGTGTCCCGCCTGAAGTTTCAACTTATTATCTCGATATGATGGCATATATAGAAAATCTCATAAAGGGCACTGCATTTACCACGCCGCAGGCCCCTGTCTCGTCAAGCGCCTTCCACTGGGACATCCAGGACTGGTAAAATAACGCCTGTGAATTCGTGATTGTCCCGTGTGGTGGATGGTTATGCCAATGCCCTGACAAGATGATGATCACTTGCCGCTGCGCGATGATGGACAACATAACCAGGACATGAACAGATGTTGTAATTGATGGGCCGGTGGATTGAAGCAGGCTCCTTCCTCCGGCCCCGGCCATACCCCTGCTATGTGGCGTCCGCCTGAAGATATCTTGTGGCACAGGACCGTATATGCTACGATCCTGACTCAGGATCTAACTGATATCAGGATGATATGCATTCCTGGACAGGAAACGCGGATATGCGTGGCCGAATTTGCCCGGAAATTAGATGACAGCCTGATTGAATCTTCAAAAAATATCGGCCCCCGCAGGCATATCTGAATCCTGACACATGGTGAATTAATCCGGAATTACAAAAGCGGCCTGCATCGCAGCGGCGTATAAATGGAATCGAATCAGGAAGGTAAAGTCATGGACGCGGTAAAATCAACCATAAAGGCATTGGTTGCTGTCATCATTTTTTCGTCTGCAGCAATAGCTGGAGACGGCAACAGCGGTGCGGTAACCGCCGGTACAGAGATGATGCCCCTGCCGACCGGGCTTTCAAAGGATACCCAGTTTATCATCTACTACATTGACAAACGATTCGAACAGATGCAGCACGAAATTGACAAACGCTTTGAACAGATAGACAAACGATTCGAACAGGTGGACAAACGATTCGAACAGATAGACAAACGCTTTGAACAGATAGACAAACGATTCGAACAGGTGGACCGGCGTTTTGACGACATGAACAAGAAATTCGAGATGATAATAAATCTCATCATGGCCATAGTCGGGGCGTTTGCGGCCATAGTGGCGGTGGCCATTGGGTTTGCCATATGGGACCGGCGCACCATGACAAGGCCATTTGAGGACAAGGTGAAGAAGCTGGAACGGGACACGGACAAGCTGAACCGTCTCGTTGAGGCGCTCAAAAAACTGGCGAAACAGGACCCAAGGCTTGCGGAGGTGCTCCGCTCGTTTTCACTGCTTTAAAGCAAGGCGGTCTGCCCGGGGGCTGTGTCACCGGCCAGTGGCAAGTCTTTGGCGCCGTTTTCAATCTGAACCGCTCCATTACCTCAAGGCGGATTCCCCAGTATGTTGCGCAGCATTACCCTGGCATGACTGCCCGCACAGAAAACCTCTTGCAGGGCCCTCCTTCACCATACCACGCCCCCTGCCCGGTCAGGCGCTTTCAAATGAGAGATTCAGGAGTGGCAATGCAAAAAAGCTTAAACCGGACGGCTTGATCCGCGCCATCACGTCCTGCAACACAGATGCGGCCAACCGCGCCATGAATATCACGTCTGATCCCCGTCTTGCTGGACTGGACTTTCACCTTGCCACCGTCCAGTCATGTAAAAATCATAAAGGCTGTCGTCCAGCTGTTTTCATCGCACCGGGCTTATTCCTTGACCTCCAGCCAAAAATAGGCCATTATCAAATACATCTGTCCCTCACGGGCTGAATTACCTGTTAATCTTAAAAACAGGGCGAATTTCTTTCAAAATGGTAGATTTTCGAACCTGGAACTTGTAATACCCCGGGCACAAATGACATGTCCTCATGAAACCGTACAGTAAAACTGCATAACGGAATGATTTGGACTGACAGGCATGGTGATTTACTTCAAACAATAATACCTGCGGAGAGGCTTTTCCTATGGATACTCCTATTGCCAAGGAACTACTTGATATTCTTGCCTGCCCCAAGTGCAAGGCCAGTGTAATGCTGACTGAAGACATGCATGGACTGCTTTGCGAAAAATGCCGCCTGATCTACGAAATCCGTGACGGCATTCCCGTGATGCTGATTGACGAGGCTGTCCCTGCCGACGAATGGAAGGCCGGTTAAAGGACCCGGCGCCAAACCTTGTCATTTGCTGATGCCTGATTTGTCGAGACTCCAAAAGGCGGTAGAGGGATTCTCCAGCACCAGGATATTTGTTGTTGGAGACCTGATGCTGGACCGTTTTGTCTGGGGAGAGGTCTCTCGCATCTCTCCCGAGGCCCCTGTTCCGGTTGTTCACGTCCAGAAGGAGACCATTCTGCTGGGGGGAGCAGCCAACGTAGCGTCCAACATTCGGGCAATGGATGGCGGCTGCATGCTGGGTGGCATGACTGGCAGCGATGACGACGGCCGGCAGCTTCTCTCCCTTGCCCGATCCCGCGACATAGATATATCGGCGGTAATGCAGGACAATGGCCCCACCACGGTAAAAACACGCATAGTCGCAAGGGGCCAGCAGGTGGTGCGGGTTGACAGGGAAGAAATACGCCATCCCGCCGGAGAGGTTCTTGAAAAACTCTCCTCGGCGTTTGGAAAACATGCATCCCGGGCTGACTGTGTTATCGTCTCCGATTATGCCAAGGGCATTATCAGCCATGACACAATGACAAGCCTTGTACAGGCAGCGCTGAAATCAGGCACCCCGGTTCTGGTGGACCCCAAGCCCTCCAACATGGACATGTATCATAACGTTACCATGCTGACCCCAAACAGCATTGAAGCCAGGGAGATGACCGGCATGGAGATAGAAGATGACACTTCGCTCTCCTCTGCGGCAAAACGCATAATGTCCAATCTGAATGCAGGTGCGGTCCTGATAACCCGAGGCGCCCAGGGGATGGGGCTTATGCAGAAAGGCAGGGAGCTTTTTACAGTTCCCGCAATGGCCAGGGAGGTCTTCGATGTTACCGGCGCAGGGGATACCGTTATAGCCACCTTTGCCATGGGCATTGCAAACGGGCTTGAAATGACAGAGGCAGCATGGCTTGCAAATGTCGCGGCGGGAATTGTTGTGGGCAAGGTGGGCACGGCCACGGCAGGCACCGGCGAACTGCTTGATGCACTTGAGGCCCTTGCCTGAATCATGCCAGGGGAAGCAACCATAATCCGAGGCTGCCTCCGGTGAGAGAACTGCGCGAACCAGTACGGGCCATCTTTTTTTGCGGCCTGCTCTTCAGCGATACCTCGGTGCTCCAGCATGCGCTGGACAGGCTTGAAAGCCGGTTCGGGCCGGCTGAAGTTAAAAGCCGAATATGGGAGTTTGACCATACAAGATACTATGAACCCGAAATGGGCAGCGGCCTCAAGCGCATGTTTGTAACCTTTGAAAAACGAATAGCGCAGGAGTCGCTTGCGGAAATAAAACTTGCGTGCAGGGAGATTGAAAAGGAGTTTGCGGACAGGGATCAGCGCCGCAGGATAAATATCGACCCTGGTCTGCTTACCCCTGAAAGGATTGTCCTTTCAAGCTGCAAGAATTTTACGCATCGAATATATATTGGCAAAGGGGTCTTTGCAGAGATAACACTTGTTGCCAAGCGCAAGGGTTTCAAACCGCTTGAATGGACATTTCCCGATTACGCCTCTACTGAAATAATTGTATTCTGGAACGGCATAAGGAAAAACCTTATTCAGGAGATAAACCGGAAAACCAAAACCCGCAGATCTGGAACATGAGCGGGATACAAAAGAATTTGTGCGGATTTATTGAACAGTTACCATGATTGCAAGCATGACCACCTTTGCCAGATCGTCAGCCCAGGGAGACGGATGGTTCTGCTCCATGGAACTACGATCAGTCAACGGCCGTTACTGTGATGTTCATGCGCGGATTCCGCGAGGCCTCTCGCCGCTGGAAGACCGCTTCAAAAAGGCCATCAAGAAACGGTTACGAAGAGGGAAAATAGACTTTACCCTGCAGTTTCAGGGTCAGATGGATGCAAATCCCGATTTCCTGCCGGACCTGGCCTCGGCCCGCTCCTGGCTTGTTGCTGCCGAGCAGTTGGCCGAGGAGCTGCGGTTTCCGTCTCGTCCCGATTTCAAGGACCTGCTTGCCGCATTGCCCGGCGTTATAGGAATGGAACAGGCTCCGGGGGATGAATCCGCAATGTGGGCGCGCCTTGAAGAACCGCTGGAAGGCCTGCTGGAGCAGGCCCAGGCCATGGCGCTGCGCGAAGGAGCTGACCTTGAAAGGGACATAAGAAACAGGCTGAAAACCATAAGGGGCCTGCTTGAGCAGATAGAGGAGGAAAAGCGTCAACACCTTGAGGCGGCCCAGACGGCTCTCAGGGACAGGGTTGAAAAACTGCTGCAGAATGTCGCCATTGATCCTGCGCGTCTCGCCCAGGAGAGTGCAATAATGGCCGACAGACTGGATATTACCGAAGAGATAGTAAGGGCATCCAGCCATATCGAAAGGTTCCTCGAATATCTCGATTCCGCCGAACCGGTTGGCCGCAGGCTTGACTTCCTCACCCAGGAAATATTCAGGGAATTCAATACTATGGCATCAAAATCGTGCAACAGTTCCATCTCGCAGTGGGTAGTGGAAGTAAAGGGGGAGCTGGAAAAAATTCGTGAACAGGTGCAGAATATTGTCTAAGGTCCGCGTCTCTGTCCCAGGTCAGCCTCTGCGGGGTTGTCAGACGCCTGAAGCGCGGACAAACAGCCGGCAAGAGACACGGCATATCCGAATATCATTCATATCTGTTCAGTTGATGCAACGCTGCCGCACAGGCGCCAAGGGAGAGGTGAGATGACAGTAAGAAGCAAAATGCTAAACATCGGTTTCGGCAATACAGTGGTGTCTGACCGCGTGGTCGCGGTCGTATCACCTGCCTCGGCACCGATGAAACGGCTACGGGAGGAGGCCAAGGTCAATAACCGGCTGATAGATGCCACCCAGGGCAGACGCACCCGCTCCATAATTGTTACAGACAGCAACCATGTAATCCTGTCCGCGATTCAGGCCGAGACCATATCCCAGCGCATGAATGCCGATCTGCTTACCAAGATGGACGAAAAAGACCCCAGATACTGACAGGCCCCCTGCTCTTGAACGCGGGGCCATTTCACGGCAGCCTCTCACGGAGAGCCAAATACAGCCACCATGAACAAAAACACGGAACGCGGCGACCTTTTTGTAATTTCCGCCCCTTCGGGGGCTGGCAAGTCCACACTGTGCCACAGGCTCATTGAGGAGACCCCCGGTGTCTCCTTCTCTGTTTCGCATACCACCCGCTCTCCGCGAAAGGGTGAGGTAAACGGGGTGGATTACCACTTTGTCACTGAAGATGAATTCATGGCTATTGCAAGGGCCGGAGGATTCCTTGAGTGGGCCAGGGTTCATGGCAACTGCTATGGAACCAGCCGGGACGCAGTGATGGAAATGCTTGAAGACGGCAAGGATGTGCTTCTTGACATTGATGTCCAGG
>JALVQQ010000254.1:0-3355 GCA_027025395.1 Deltaproteobacteria bacterium
CGTTTTTTGGCTATTGGGCTGGCGCCCCGTTCACAAGCTCAAACTGAATCGGAGCCGGGCTTGTCAAAATGAAATCCAGCCCATACCTTGTGCCCACAACGTCAACACACGGGATGTGAAAGGTCCCGCTCCCCGGATCGAATGTAGCGCACCGGCTGGAATGCCCTGTTCCTGAAAGGAGTCCTGCATCTTCAAGCTCAATGGTGACGGGAGAGAGGGTTCTCGTCTCAAACAGCAAGACATAATCATTTCCGGCAAAGCTCAGGCACGGCACATATAACGTTGCGCTTTCCGGATCATAGCTTCCGCACCAGTCTTTTTCATAAGAGCCTTCTTGCTCAAGATCCTCAATGATCATGCCGCTCGGGCTATAGGCCACCTTTCTCAAGATGCCCTCTGCTGAAAGCCCAAGGAAGTAATCGGGGCTTGCGCCAAGAGGCAGGCTCTTCCATGTTGCGCCGCCATCGTCTGTGTATTTTATCAAATTTTTGTCTCTGAGGTACCCATGCTGCTCATCCACGAACCGGATATCAAAATTCGTTATGTCCCCTGGCTCCGCCTTTCCGGAAAGAGACCATGTTGAGCCCCCGTCAAGCGACCTGAAGAGGGCCTTGTCAAACCTCCTGAGGGCAAAGGCTGTCCGGTCATTTACGAACTGAAGCTTCAGAAAGTCGGATGCGCTGTCATTTCCGATGCTGAGATAACTGACATTACCGGCATCATCGAGGCAGATATTTGGCCTGTAGCAAATCCTTCCATTTCCCAAAAAGTTTATTGACGAGATGCCACGGCCATCCATGCTCCTGGGAGTGGTGAAGACATCCCTCAATATGTGGTCCCCGGCGCCATCCCTGTAAAATACAAGGGGTTGTCCCGCGGAGTTGGCCTTTACGCCTATTGAGTCTGCCAGGAAGATGTTTTCACTGATATTGGTCTCCACCCTTGCCCAGGTGTCTCCGCCATCCCGGGTGCGCAGGAGATAGAATGTTTTATAACCTTGATCCCTGCAATACGCCCCCCACCCCTCGGTCTGGGAAAACATGTCAAAATCGGTAAAATTGCAAGTATATTCGAAGAAATGAGGAGAATACAGGAAGTCATCCAGAATCTTTCTTGCAAATGACTGGTTTTTGAATATGTCAAAACCGGTCATTATTATTCTTGTGCCCTCCAGGTTATGGGAAATATTCGCCCTGGTGTATCTGTACCCGCTTAACCTGTCCACGAGACGCCATTCCGAGGCATCCTTCTCCTTCATCAGTATCTTTCCTGTACAGACCTGGTCGGCACATGGAAAGACCTTGGAGTAGCGTTGTCCAATGAATACATCGCCCTTTGCAATGGCAACGAAATGGAGGGTGACCAGGGCTGTTGAATCCATATCCCTTTCCTCAAGGATGGACTGACCTGGCCCGAAGTTGGTCCTGTTCCAGGTGACGCCCCCGTCACTGGTTTCAAGGACTACCGCACCATATTCCCTGTATAGCGGGTCCTGGTTATTGTCAAAATAGCCTACCGCATAACCGTGTTGTGCAGAATCAAACGAGATACCGTCTATTCTTACAATATCCTGGTCAAGCCTGACCTGTATCCAGTTATCGCCGTTGTGTGTGTATCCAAGGTAAGGATCATGGGTAACGTCGCCGCCTCTTACAAAGATGTCAGTCTCTGTTGGTGCGGAAAATCCCCACAGATCGTATTCTGAAAGTTCAAGGGCCTTGCCGGCGGTATTCCAGTCGTTTTCGGTCCGGAACAACGCCCCGAAGGAGCCCCATCCGTCATGAAAAGTGCCTGTTGCAATGCCGTGGGATGCGGAAAACATCTTTATCTGCGTGAAGGCGCCTCCATAATATATGTTGGTCTTAAAGAGAAGACTCCAGTTTTTGCCCCCGTCGGTTGTCTTCAGGATAACGCCCTGACCGCCTTCACGGGTCTCGCTCCCACAGGCGTATGCCGATTCATCGTTCACCATGTAAACATCCAGTATCTCGTATAATGATGGAAGGGGTCTTCTTGTCCAGGATGCCCCTCCGTTACCGGTGTAATACAAGGATTCCCTTGTCAGCGCCATTCCATGTGAGCTGTCATAAAAGGAAATACTGGTTACAGGGTTACTGCCCGTGATTTCTGTTCCCTTCTGGGTCCAGTTCCATGTCCCGTTATCCAACTTCAGCCCATGCACCAGCACCTCCCCGCCAAGCCAGATCTCACCGCCCGGAACCACCTCCATGTCATTGAATCCTCCGCCAGATACCCAGTTCCATCCTGCATGGACGTTGGCTCCAAGCGCCAGAACAAATATTATCAGAGTTAAAATTCTCATGTCTTGCTCCTATGGTAACCTTTCCTTGAATTTTGTGGTTAAAAAAGTAAACGAAAAAGAAAACATTAAGGAAGAAGCCAGCAGATAACCCCTTTTTTGCCAGGATTACTCCAATGGGTTCTCATTCCTGAAAACCTGTTTCAATCTGGAGGAAAATCTGGCGAGTCATCCTTTAACCATTCTTGCCAGATGTATGACAAGACATCTTTACAGATGGTTCGGCCCCGGGCCGTAATTGAAACGCCGGTCTGTCCGCATTCAGATTGGTGAACCGCGGCATATTCGGCAGATGAACAGTCACTGGATGAACTGTTATCATTAGATACAGGCTCTCCAGCATATTGGCCTTCCGCATTGCAGTCTATTGCAGGCAGCAGGTCAGGATAATCTTCCCAGCTCCGGTAGTTGAATATATCAAAACCGGTTCCATTCCAGATAAGCTCTGCGGCATAGTATGTTCATCCAACCCTTACAAATGGAATGGACAGGATAAAATTGCCGAGTTTGGAACTGAACCCTCCCCGGGCACAGCATCCTGCCGGAGATACGTCAGAAGTAAAGGCAACTGCCGTTGTGGAGTTTTGAGTTGCGTCACAATTCAACCTGGACTCTTCCTGCCGTGTCAGGCTCCAGTAGTCAAGCAGGTCAAATCGTGTTCCATTCCAGGCCAGCTCAATGGCATAATAGTTGTCATTTACCTTTGCATTAAGGAATCGAAAGGACATATCCGTCAAGCTTGGCGCTGAACCCCAGTTCAGCACAGTGTCCATCCGGCACCACTCCATGGGCGAATCCTAGCTCGGATTCAGAAATGGCATTTGCAGGGACTGTAACAGCAACTACAAAAAGAACCAACACAATGAATATTACGCTCCGCATCTGACTAACCTCTATGTTTGATAAAACCAGACTTCAACATCCTTTCGGCATCATGCAGGCACAACGGCATGACCGACAGACGCAAAAAACAGGCCCCGCCGCTGAAATTCAGGGGCTGGCCGCGCCTGAGCCTGAAACGGATCCCCCGCCCCG
>JALVQQ010000254.1:3365-26221 GCA_027025395.1 Deltaproteobacteria bacterium
ACTCGAAGGGCACGTCCGGCGGCGGCATCGTTCCCGGCGCGCCACCGCGATCCTGGGTGTCCCCATAGCCTACCCGGACCGAACGGGTGCGGGCGCTCTGCGTCGACCGGGGCACGGGTCGGACGCCCCGGAGCGGCCCAACCTGACTGGCTTCCGCCCCATCAATGTTTTTCATACCATGCTGGCCTGACAGTTCACAGCCTTTCCGTCCTGGATCAGTCTGCCGTCACGCATGAATATCACCCGCCGGGCCTGATACGCAATCTCCGGGTTATGTGTAACAATCAGTGCCGTCATGCCCTGGCTCACGCAGCGGCGCAGGATCGCCTCCATTACCAGGCCTGCCGTGCGGGAATCAACACCTCCCGTGGGTTCATCAGCCAGCAGTATTTCAGGCTGGCTTACAAGGGCCCTTGCAACAGCGGCACGTTGCCGTTCCCCGCCTGAAACCTGGACGGGATAAAATGATGCCCGGTTAGCAATCCCTACTTCGGAAAGAAGCCGCCTTGCCATGACCAGCCGCTGCCGCCTGCTGATATTGCGCCTTGCCACAAGGGGTAATGCCACGTTCTCCTCGAGGGTAATGGATGGCAAAAGATGGTGCAGCTGAAATATGAATCCTACTGTCCGGTTCCTGTACCTGGATGGAGGAATGGTCTCCAGCGGCCTTCCTTTAACAAGAATCCGGCCTGAAGTCGGCCTGTCCAGCGCACCTATCATATTGAGGAGGGTGCTTTTGCCACATCCGGACGGGCCCATGACCGAACAGATCTCACCCTTGGGAATCTCAAGAGAAATATTTCTTACCGCCTGCACAACGCCGGAGTCATACGTCTTGCTGACATTTTCAAGGCGTATAATGGGGGTGGAACTCATCTCTTCAGGCGCGCCGCAGAACCGGGCCTCCTGCCCCTCCGCATGCTCCCCGCCATGAGAAGGCACAGGGAAACTCCCGCAAGGTTGGCCAGAAGATCCTGCATATTGTTATCGTAGCTGCCAACACCATTCGTTTCAACGGTCAGCATGACCATATACTCGACTATTTCCACAAATGCGCCCATTCCCATTACCAGCAGGATCGTGACCAGGTTGCGGAGCCAGGCTCGCCGCAGGACCCGTTCAAAGGGAATAAGCTGTACGAACAGTGCAGCCACCGCGGCGTTGAACATGTGGACGTATTTGTCATACCGTATTCCCATTATCCATGAATCATAAAGACGCCGGTCTCCTGAAAAGGCCAGGCCTCCCGCAAAGTGCATCAATATCCCCAGCTGCGTCATGGCAAGGAGCCAGCCAGGCACAGTGAAACGGCGGGCCATATGCCAGGCGAAGAGGATAAGCACAAGAATGACTACGGCATAAACGAAAAATTCCCAGATATATTCATGTCCCCTGTACCTGACAAAGCGGTCGAAGTAGGCGAAATAGCACATGAAAACAAACAGGCCTATATTCACCCAAGCGAACATATCAATCGGTTTCAGTTCATCCATTCCCGTCACTTTTACCAGGCCTGCCCCGGTCAGCAATCGTTTGCCCGCTGCCTAATTCATGAAGCGGTTGCATTAAGGCATGCTTCCGTGTGCACTTCTCCTGCCCTGCTCCCTAACAGATGCCATGCCCGCCGCACCGTTACCTATTCATGGCGAAGCGCCGCCGCAGGATTCATGCGGGTGGCCCGCAATGCCGGATAAAGACCGCCGATGCCTCCCAGGGAAGCTGATGCTGCAAGTGCGGCAAAAAAGAGCCATGCAAAGGGTCTTGGAGGGATCCAGCCCGGCCCAACAGCAGGAAGCATTGCAAGAACCTTCAGGGCGGGAAAGGCGGACAAATACCCCAGCACGCCGCCTGCCATACTGATCAGCAGGGCCTCTGTTACTATCAGGCGCAGGATCATGCCCCTTGACCAGCCTATGGCCAGCAGCAGGCCAATTTCCCCGGTCCTCTCGGAAACGGCCATCAGCAGGGTATTCAGCACAAGCAGCCCCCCCAGGAACATGGCGGCAACGGAGACAGCGCTGATAAAGCTGTCAATCATTGTGACTGCGCGGATCTGCCCCCGCAACGAGCGGGCAGGAATTGCGCTTGCCCCCGGTATCTCGTGCTGTATGGCTGAAATCAGCCGGGAGGTTTCATGCCTGTCCCGGGCCTCCAAAAGAACCATGTTGACGTATCCGCGCCTCTTCAGGAGAGCCTGGAAACTTTGCAGGTCAACTATGGCTCCCCCGTCGATTATACCCTGCCCCGTCCAGTAAATCCCGGTGACCGTGTATCTTTCATTATTGCCCATTGTAAGGATGGTCCCGACTTCAGCCTTGAGGCGCCCGGCGGCCAGGCGCCCAAGCAGGAGCCCCTTTTCCCCGGGCCGGAACATCCGGCCATCAATCAGGCCCGCGCCAATCCATTTAACCACGGAAAGATAGGGCTGTGCAGAGGAGATTCCGAACAGAAAGAGGTATGGCAGAGTGGTGTAGTCGCCTGACAGCCTTACCGAACCAACGGTCACGGCGGAGACAGACCGCACCCCCGGCATCTGTTCCAGCTGTCTGACCACATTATCCTCCAGGCGTGACGACAGAGGCGTCGCGGCCCCCCTGGCCTGGACGATAACATCTGCCCTGCAGATTGCTATGGCTTGATCAAGCTCTTTTTTAAGGGCAGCGCTTATTGATGTAAGCGATACAAAAAGGACTACGCTCACCACTATGCCCGAGAGGGTAAACAGGCTGCGCATCCCCCCCCGGACCAGGTTTCTGAAGGCCAGCCTAATCAACCGTCAGGGTAACCTTGTTTGCATCATCATAATAAACTTTGGATCGATTCGCCCACGGACACTCCATGTATATATCAAAAGTGCCTTTCTGGCCTGACCGCGGAAAGCTGAAGGTGATTGAATCAGTGGTCCACTCCTTTATGTAGGCGTCTGAAATTTCGGTATAACCGCCAATACGCAAGTGGCACCGGTAATTATAATCGGCGTCCAGCCCCCCCTCGTGGTCATATTGATATGGAGGCCACAGGTTTTTGCCATGCAGTGTTATGCTGGTGCTGAAGGGATCATTGGTCCTTGCGATATGTGAAGGTGTAAGGCTTTCCAGAACGGGTATGTCATTGCCGCCAACTGTATATTTGCCTGTACAGCCGGGGGTTATATTTACAATATCATCCCCGATTTTAAGATAACCTGCGAGCGGGTAGCGGGGACATCTGCGGGTATCGAAAATAAAGCCGGCCCTTGGACCAGGCACGGCAAGCACTCCTTCAATTCCGCCCTGTCCCAGGACATCTGCCTGAAGATTCAGGTCAACAGTATCATCAGGCACTGATACGCCGTTTATCTTAACATCTTTCAATTTTACTCTGAAAGAACCGGCAACAGCCTGTCTCGAACTGACAGCTACACTCTGCCCAACCTGATGTTTTGTCATTGCGACTGTCACTGAACCCGACACGGTTGTTCCGTTTGAAAAGGTATATCCCGTGCCGAAATCGACCTTGTATCCGTTACCTGATTTGGTAATCATGGATGCCGCTGTTGAAGACCTTGCTGCAACTGCCGCCACGGCAGAATCAAGGGTCCCCTCCTGGATCGTAGAGACAAGGACGTTCACCGCATTGGACAAATCACCCGATGAAACGGCACCCAGTCCGGTCAGGACAGCTCCTGCCACGGTCCCGGCTGTTCCGCCTCCCTGGCCAGGCGATGTACTCGTCCCTCCGCCTGCTGTTGTCCCTCCCCCTCCAGTATTGCCTCCGGAACCGCTGCCGCCTGACGCACCCGTCCCTCCTCCTGCAGAATTGTCTCCGGACCCGCTGCCTCCGGAAGAGTGTCCCTGCCCGTTCCCGGCACCTGTCAAATCAAGCGACGTAACCCAGGCAATATATGTGTCAAAGCTGTCCATGGGAGTGACTATCATGAAAAAAACATACTCGTAGGGAGGCAGCATGGAGACAGGGAAGTCCTGCAGGATTGTATCAACGGTATTTCCCAGGGTTGCGGCCCTGAATCTTATATCCTTTGTGGCAGTGGAGAGAGGCACTAGCGTGTTGTCCGAGGTGAACATGTAGATCTCATCTCCGAAAAGCGCATCGCATGTAACCGCCAGGTAAACATCGACGGGGTCCAGAAATGCCGGCACCTCCACGTCAAGATGGAACATGGAGCCGCCGGACGCGGCTGATCCAAACCCCAGGGGTGCTTCAGTATCCGGTTCAGCACGGTACTGCGGCTCTGGAGAAGGTGAGAAGAAATACAACTCCTGTCCCTGGGGAGCAGGCCAGGCATAGGAAAAGGCATTTGTCCCGGAAGGAACGCAGAACGCCTTTATCAGGCAGGCGCAAAATACCAGGAGCGCAATTTCTACCGCTCCATTGACACCGTGCAGGAAAATACCCCGATAATGGTTGTTTGAAATAGACCCTTGCCACATGACCGTTCCTCCCTGTACGTTTTTAAAAAACAACTGTTAACAGAAAATTGAAACTGACACTCCTTTCTAAAACTGCAACCAGCTGAAAAAGACACTGCATCACAGTTTGCCTGTGATAGTGACTCAACTTCCATGCGCCATGGTGCGCTGGGGGTTAATGTTGCTTGCGAGGGATGATAAAACAGACGACCCAAAAAAACGGCGGGTGCGGTTCAGCTACCTTAAACCACCTGAAAACTGGCGGGCGGTGCGGGATTCGAACCCACGGCCTTTGGCTCCGGAGGCCAACGCTCTATCCAGCTGAGCTAACCGCCCGCTGTTTTCAAAAATATCCTTTATATGATAAAAATACCTTGAAAGGGTACTCCAGTAAAGGCTATCTGTATCTGCTGGCACGCCACCTCACATATTGCTTGCAGGCAACCTGAACGAATCAGGCGCACCGGCGAGTACCGCTTCAATTTTATGGCACCATGCATACAGCTAAATGAAAACGTACACGGACAGATTTGAAATCTGCGGCATCCACATATTTGATTATGAAAACTACAGCTTTGCCACTATTTCGTTCATTGCCTTTATGGTTGGCTGATCATCATCGCCTTCCATAAACACCTTCCCCAAGTCTCCTGCCCTTGCGACTTCAGGATCAAGCGGGATCGAACCCAGGAAAGGCACTCCCGTCTCCTTCGCAAGTTTCTCTCCCGCGCCCGAGCCGAAAATATCAACAACATCATGGCATTTTGGGCAGGCAAATCCGCTCATATTCTCAATTATGCCAGCCACCGGATTACCGACCTTGTTGCAAAAGGTAATTGAACGGCGGACATCATCAATAGCCACGCCCTGGGGAGTGGTGACAACCACCGCCCTTGCGTCATCTCCCAAAATCTGCAACACGGAAAGCGGCTCATCACCAGTGCCTGGCGGGCAATCCACCACGAGATAGTCAAGATTACCCCATGCCACCTCTTCAATGAACTGCTTTATAAGACTTCCCTTTACAGGGCCGCGCCATATAACCGCCTCGTTATCATCCGGAAGCAGGAAACCAAGGGACATAACCTTGAGATTATCACCCCATTTGACAGGAATGAGCCAGGGCTCCTTGAGATCAGCGCGTTTGCCCTTGAGCCCCATCAACCTTGGAATGCTGGGCCCGTGGACATCAACATCAAGAAGCCCTGTCTTTTTGCCCTGCCTGGCCAGGGCCACGGCTATATTGGCGGCAACTGTACTTTTTCCCACGCCGCCCTTTCCCGAAAGAACTACCAGCCTGTTTTTGATATGATCAAGACACGCCTTGTCTTCAGGGGGATTTCCTTTTGTCTTGCACCCTTTTACAGAACACGAATTGCACTTGCTGCTCATCTCTTCCAATCTCCATTAAAAATATTGGGGCCCGAGCCCCAAAGCATCTTGAGTTCACGTCCAAATGAAACCAGGCCTCATGTTTTACAAACCCGGGCTGACAGCATCTGCTGAGCATGAGAAATATTTGTTTTACCGCACGCGATACCGGTTATAATCCCTGTACACTGCATGGACAACCATAAACCCAGATTATGCACCTCGCAAGCTTGCCGGGGATGCGAGTGGCATGAACTTTCCGGCATTCGAAAAACAGTTGAACACCATGAGCAGCCAAAAAAAATTTTTGTTCATCCTGCTGGCGGCAACGTCTGTCATATACCTGCTTGCATGGCACCTGGCACTGACCAGGGGCCTGACCTGCACCCTTGAAGGTGAAACGGCCCTGACCGCGCGTGAATTCCTTAAGTATGGCGACTGGGCAGTAAACCACATGAACGGACAGCCGGACTTTGACAAACCGTCACTGTTCTACTGGCTTGTTGCACTTGCCTCTCTGGCAACCGGCGGCATCAAGGAATTGACCGTTCGCATTCCTTCACTGTTATCAGGCGCCGGGATTATGGCCATGTTCCTGTTATACAGACAAAAAGACAGCCATTTTGACCCACGCACGCTGCCTGCGCTTTCCGCATTCGTTTTCATCTCATCCAACAAGGTAATGTGGATGAGCCAGGTAGGCAGAATAGACATGACCCTTTGCCTTGTCTGTTTCGCAGCCATCACCATTGCCTGGCGGCACCACAGAAACCTTGGCCAGGGAAAATCATGCCTTAGGCTTCAGATGCTTTTCCACGGCGCATCCGGCATTGCGGTCCTGCTCAAGGGGCCTGTGGGCGTTTTGGCAACCTGGCCAGCGGTCTCGATATTTCTGATATTTAAAAGACGATGGCGGGAACTGGCAGAATTGTTCCTGAACCCCGGGATGATACTCTTCCTCGTCATGACCATACCCTGGTACCTTTATGCCTGCATAAGCACTGACTGGGAATTTTTCAGGCATTTCTTCCTGGCCGAAAACATATCCAGGTTCGGCAACCTCTGGAGCGGCATGGAATTCAAACAGTTCAACCACTCTTCACCATGGCTCTACCTGGCGTATCTATTTTCAGGATTTTTCCCCTGGAGCATTATCCTGCCACTGGCCTGCTTCTGCCTCTTGAGGCAACAGCACACCAAACCAGGCGCACAGGGGGATGATTGGCAGCAATTCCTGCTAATATATGCAGGATGGGTCCTGCTGTTCTTCACCCTGTGCGGGGTAAAAAGAAGTGACTATATCCTGCCTCTCTATCCGGCTGCCGCTCTCCTGACCGGAGATTTTATGCTTGCATCATGCAGCGGCCTGCGGGAAAACTGCGCCAGGATCAGGAAAATTCTCCCTGATCTTTATACCGCTGCGGCATGGTTTCTTCTTGCCGTAACTGCGGTTGCCGCTCTTGCCGCAATATTGCTGGGCATTGACGTTACGGCCCATACAGTCTCAGCGCTTCTTCCGGAAAAAATCAGTACGGCCATTAAATGGTTAGGTGATAATTACAGAACTTCCCTGGCAGGTGCTGCGCTTGCGTGCTTTGCCGGAGCCCTGGTTGCATATGCATCCCGTGGACAGATTGCGTGCAGGGAGACTGCCTTTCTAGCCGGTGCCGCATGCTGCGCATGGATCATGGCAGGGCTTGTGGTCCTGCCTTTTATTGAACACTGCAAGGACATGAAGAATTTCTGCACCGAAGCAGCCTCAATAACAGGCGGCAAACCTCTATATGCATTTGTTTACTGGGATGAGGAGTGCGCCTTTTATCTGGGCAGAGAATCAATCCCCAAGATCAAAAAGGACAAACTGCTTGAGCTGCTGCGGCAGAAAAACAGCCAGGTCTTCATTCTCGCCAGGGAGAAGGAGATGGAGAGACTGAAAAAAAACGGCATTGAAATACCAGGAAAGGAGATAGAGTGGATTATGCAAACTCCACCCTACAAGTGGCGGAAACTCTTTCTATTTTCAAATATTAAGCCGGATAATGCCCCGCCCACTGAATTGTGGACAGTCAGAAAAGCTGCTACAATAGACGCCGTAGTCGTAAAAAAACAGAAATAAACAGCGCTCATGTCATAAGTGTGCGCGGTCATTTTAGACTGGCGTATATTTTGTGCGCGGTATGTGCATAGGCCTGAAATAAACTCTTTTACGAGATCATCACAGATTGAGATGGACTATTGCTGATGTTTGAAGGAAAGCCGGAACATTTTTCAGAGACATTAATACGGAGTTCCTGAAGACGCACATATACCTCGTTCCATGGCTTCAGCCTCAATCTTGCAGCGTTATCTCATAGGTTTCTATTTTTTTCAGGAATAAGCCTTTACCTGTTCAAGTTTCTGTTGCTGTTTCCGAAAAGTAATAAAGAGCTTCTATTCTGCTTTTACTTAATGAAAAAGGCCGGAAGCTATCACCTAAAGACTCGGGTATGCGAAGAGGGATGTGTCTATCTTGCAAAAGAAATTCATGACAAAACACGTCGCCCGCCCGCCAATGCGGTTTCCATGATTGTTGCAGGGTCATCGTCCGGAGGAACGGTTTTCAGTCTTTCCGTCCCATAATGACGGGAGCCTGAAAAAATAGGCAAGGCAGACGGCTCATAATGCGGCACTGTCCTGCAGCGGCCCGAAGATGGAAACTGGAGAATTGAAGAAATTCTTGTTACAATGAAGGAAATTTCAGGTAGTCTCCTGCAATGGACAACCTGAACTAAAACGCTGATTGGCCCCAACGGGGCGCGACCCCTAACTCCAATAAAAGTTATCTCGGGGAGGTTGATTTAATGAAACAAAAAACAGAATCATCAGGCGGCATTTTGAAGGAATGGAGCCTCCAGGGCAAACTCTTTTTGTTGATCGCAATCATCGTAGCTATAGCTGTTGGAGTGCAGGGTTATCTGTACTTTTCCCAGCAGCGCAGCCTGAAAGAAGAGGGAAAGCGCCAGCTCCTGTCCGAGGCTGTATCACTCGCCAAGAATATAGACATCTTTATGAAAAGCCGCGTTAATGACATCAGGACACTTTCAGGCCTGTCTCTCATCAAGCTGGCGGTCAATATCGGCGGCGGTCAGGGAGGCACGGATTCATTCCTGTCCAACATGGTAAAGCAGTATGGCTATTATGACGCCATCATGGTCCTTGATACCTCCGGGAAAGTGCTCTCGGCAAGCAATCAAAAGCTTGTGGGACAGCAGTTGAGCAGTAACATATTGAAAGTCCCCGGAAAGGCTGGTCAGGTGGCTGTGCTCGGCCCGATTGCAAACCCCTTTGCAGGCAAGGGCGTATCATCATCTCCCTGGCATATCTATCTTGTTTCCCCCATAATGGACAACGAAATGGTGGTGGGCAGCGTGGCAGGTTTTCTCAACTGGAAAGTGCTTGCCGACATAACAGGCAGGGCAGGCACTTCACCCGGCACTGCCAAAAAGGATTTCTTCATCATAAACGCCCAGGGCAGAACGATTATTCACAAGGATCCAAACAGGATTAACAAAAGACTGAAATCCTGGCAGCCAAGCAATATTAATGCCAAGATATTTGCAATAAATTCCGGTCAGGAATATGTGGAAATAGCGGCCTTATCTGTTTTACCACAAAAGAGAAATGTTCTTAGCGATAAATGGGCAGCTGTTGTCACGGAACCGGAATCAGCCCTTACTGCCAACCTTAACAGGTTGACACTGGAGGGCCTTGTGGGTAACGGCGCCATATTTGGCCTTCTTATTCTGCTTACGTTCCTCCTTAACAGGAATGTTATAAAACCTGTTGTTGCTACAGCCGAACTCATGACAAGGACTGCGGAAAATTTCGACCTTACAGGCCGGCTGGATGTAAGGAGCAGGGATGAAATAGGTCACATGGCCACGGCAGTCAATACCTTTTTGGAGAACCTGCAGAATACCTTCAGGGGCGTAATGCGAACCACCTCAAAATTTGTTCAATCCAGTGACAATATTTACCAGATTGCGGCCACCATCACTGAAAACGCCAAAAATCAGGCCCAAAATGCCGAAAATGTCCAGAAACGGATTTCCCTCATGGGACAGACCGCCGCAGAAGTAGCCGCACATGCTGAATCGTCCGCCCAGCTTGCCACGGATGCCGCCAGAATCATCCAGGATATGGCCCAGACATCTCAGCATATCAAGGATTTTTCCAGCAAGAACAAGCAGGGCGCCACCCAGACCGCCAACACCGTTGTAAAAATGGGCGCCACGGCAAAAGAGGTTCAGGCCAGGGCGATCGCGCAGGCTGAGGCAGCGGTAAAAACCGCTGACAATCTCAAGACCATGGCCGCCAAACTTCAGGATATGGCCGAAGCCTCATACAAGGCCGCATCCCAGGCCCACACAACCCTCGAAAATGCCGAAGAGGGACGCAGGGCCATGAAGCAGACACTTGATGGCATGTCAGCCATTGCATCCAGTTCTGACCAGGTCAAGGAAATCGTCAATCTTATTTCCGATATTGCCGAACAGACGAACTTGCTGGCCCTTAACGCTGCAATCGAGGCCGCCAGGGCAGGCGAACATGGCAGGGGTTTTGCCGTGGTTGCTGAGGAAATCAGGAAACTGGCGGACAGAACAGCTGAATCAACAAAAGAGATAGAAAACCTGATTGGCGAGAGTACCGAGAACGTCAGGCAGGGGATGAACCTTGCCACCAAGAGTGCGGAAGCGCTGGAAAGACTTCTTGATACAGTGGAAAAAAGCAGTGAGGTAACCAAAAACATCTCTGAATCTTCAGGAGAGCTGGCGCTGTCCGTTGACTCCATCCTTGCATTGACCGAGGACCTTGAAAAACTCGCCGGCGCAATCGAGGAAATGACAGAACTTCAGGCAGAACGCCGCAAAAGGGCAGAGGAGTCTATCAGGGGACTCATCAAACTCACCGAAGAGATTATGGAGGCGGCAAACACCAGCACCCTGATATCCCGTTCTGCTTTGGAAACATCTGAAAAGGTTGTTGAGAATTCAGGAGAAATCACTATACGAACATCAAAACAGAGAGAACGAAGCGCTGCCCTCCAGAAATTGATGCAGCAGCTTGCCAGTGCGGCACTTCAGAATGCAGAAGGAGCCGAGGGCGCGTTGTCCGCCATGGAAGATCTGGCCGCCGCAGCCAAGGACGTGGAAAAGACCATAAGAAAATTCCGGGTCTGATCTCTGCCTGTTTTTTGACAGATGCTTTTATGAAACAGCCAGCTGGGCTGTAAAAGCAAACATGATTTGTAAAAATCACATAAAATGGAAAATATAGTGGCAAACTGTCCTAAGAGGACCGCTCCAAGTTTCATTTTTGTTTCATGAACCGAGAGTTTCAAATAACAGGGGAAACCGCCATGCACACACCTTTCAGAAAAAAAAGCCTGATGAACGTGAACCCGCTGACAGCCGGACTCATCATGTTCTGCTTTACATATCTGATTATGTTTCCTGCCTGCCACGCAGCCGGGGAAATCAGGCTTGGGGTACTGGCCAAGCGGGGATATCAGGCCGCCATGAACAGGTGGAATCCTTTGGCTCAATATCTTTCGAAAAAAGCCGGTATTCCAGTGAAGGTTGTGCCGCTGAACTTTTCCCAGTTGCCAGAGTATGTCTCTCAAAACAAAGTAGAGCTTGTAATCGCGAACCAGAAATTTTATGTCACCCTCAAACGAAAATACGGGATCAGGGCCATTGCCACTCTTATTACGGCAAGGGGCGGACCCTATATGGGCGGAGTAATCTTTTCCAAAAGAAAAGGCAGAATCCGGAATGTCAAACAGCTCGTGGGGAAAAAGATAGGGGTGGTATCTCTCGGTTCAGCCGGCGGCTTTCTGATTCAGGCATATGACCTGCTTCAGAAGGGTATCAATATCACTGAATCAGCAGAGATAAAACCTCTTGAAGGCCAGGATTATGTGGTGTACGCCGTGCTTAACGGAGCGGTGGATGTTGGATTTGTAAGAACCGGCCAACTGGAATCGATGAGCAGGGAAAAAAAGATCAATCTGAATGATTTCTATATAATATCCCGCGAAAACCATCCAAACTTTCCGCTCCTGTGCAGCACGGCACAACTGTGGCCCGCCTGGCCCATATCTGTTACCGCCAACCTTGGAAGCGGCACGGCATCAAGAATCAAAAGGATTCTGCTTGGGCTGCCAGCAGGTTCAAAAGCGGCAAGAGCCGCGCACATCAGGGGGTTTGCTCCGCCAGGTGACTATTCCCAGGTGGCAGCCGCCATTGATGCAATAGGTATCCACTGATAATATACGGCCTTTATCTTACTTACTGCCCTAACCTTCTCCAGGTTTGGCATGGAAGGCCGGATTCAGGAGTTCCCTGCTGCCAATGTCTTTGCGCTTAACCGCCACACCTGGCATCTTTCATAACTGCCGTGGCAATTCCTTGCCATCCGCCCCTAAGTAGCGGCAACTTGCCGTCACCAGGCCTGGTGAACACCTGGTTAGACTGCTGGTTCAAAAGCGGTTCTGTAATAACCTTGCAGGAGCACACCTTGCCCCATCTCTTTAATCTGGAGAATATTATTTTGCAAACATAACTTGCGGAACAAATTCCGCCAATTTAAAATATAAAAAGAAGGTATTCGTCTTTTACCATGCGCTTCCCCGATTAACATCCGGAGGTTATCATGAAAATGTCAAGCATCTTTATAACAGCTGGTATTCTGTTTCTGTTTGCCGGCAACGCCTTGGGTTTCCAACCCCATATTCCGACAGGATCATTGATTGAAATCAATCCGAAACTCAAGATCGGCAACTACAAAAGGATCAATCCGCATTATTCCGGGACAGTTGACACATGCCCTTCCGAAAAAATCTCTGTCAACGAAGAGGAAGGCACAAGGACATACCCCCCCTATGTATTTGAAAACTTTATTACCTGGAATCAGGGGCCTTTTACTTATCTATGGGAACAAGGAAGCTCTGCCGTTAAAACAGCCATTCCCCGAGGCAGTTATACTTACGATATAAATGACTATAAAATATTATTCGGCTATGATGGCAAAATTTTCCTGTATGATGTTGTATCAGAAACAATATCACAAATGAGCACATCGACTCCGCAGGCATATTATGCGAGTTATGACAATAATGAACTGGCATATTTGTATGATCACGGGACCTACTTTCTGTCAGGTCCTACAATAATGAAAATTAACAGCTTTGATAATGATATCGAATATTCCAGCCCAAGTTTGCATAATGGTAAAATTGCCTGGGCCGAGCAGGCCGATAACGATTATTTCCAAATTTTTTTATGGAACGGCACAACTATTACACAAATAACAATGACGTCCTACAACAATCTATTTCCCAATCTGCACAATGGCAAAATTGCCTGGGCAGGGGAAAAAAACGGACATTTTCAGATATTTTACTGGGACGGAGATAACATCACCCAGATTACAGACACAGACTACGACAACGAATATCCCAAATTATACAATGGCAAAATTGTATGGCATGGATACAAAGATGGTGATGCAGAAATTTTTTATTGGGATGGAAACAGCATAAGGCAATTGACCAACAATGATTACAATGATCTTTTTCCCGACATCTATAACGGGAGAGTTGCATGGATGCAAAAAGAAAGGGGGGCCTGGTACGGGAAAAGTATTTATACCTGTATGGCAGAAACGCCTCTAAAACCTTCCGTATCATACGGTCCTGTCACAGACAGAACCTCGACGGGCGTCGAGGTGAACGGTTCGGTCAATCCCAATGGAGAATCCACGGAATACAGATTTGAATATGGAACGACTGCCTCATATTCTTCTTTTACCCCCTGGACATCAGCAGGAAACGGCACCACAAGCATTGCAGCAAATGCAACCATCGACAACCTGACCCCGGACACCACCTATCATTACAGGCTTGTCGCCAAAAATGTCAACGGACAAACAAACGGTTCGGACCAAACATTCAGGACACTGCCCAATGCGCCGATACTGCCCACTGTCACAACAGGCGATGTTACAGGCACCGATCCCTACATACTATCCGCTACAATCAATCCCAATGGCTTCGACACCACTTTTTACTTTGAATACGGCACCGACACCAGTTACGGCTACACAACCCCTGTTAGCGGTGCCGGTTCCGGAAACACAACAGTTACCGTGACCACACCGTTGTCAGGTCTCCAACGCGATACTACCTATCATTACAGAGTTGTTGCCCGGAACGCGGCTGGAACAGCCGAAGGCGAAGACAAGACTTTTACGACGCCTGCTGAATCAATTCCTGAAATGAATGTCCCGTCAGGCCAGAATACATACACTTACCTGCCTACGGAACACCCTGTTCTGAATATTGACCCGGCTTCCGCAAAACCATTGGCTGTGGGTAATTTGCTTGGCGGCACCTTGAGTCTGGAAGCAGGTTTAAGAGCATTTGCCAATCCCGTTGATATTTATCTTGGAATTTCTTACAGCGGGCTTCCTGATGACATATTTCTTATAGATTCTTCAAACGGATTACAGGAAAATACAATAGTGCCCTGGAAAACCAATCAAACCGATGCAATCAATGAATCACTTTTCGGGGATATAAATACGCATGATTTGCCCGAAGGAACATATACACTTTACACCCTGGTTGTCCCGGCAGGAGCATCAGACATGAACAACAGCTACCTCTGGATAACGAGCTTCAATATAACACATTGATATTTTGATATATGGAGAAATTACGCTGTCCAGCCGGCAGACTGACGTCAGAATCCTGAGGCAGCCGGCTGGGCCAGCTCGCCGGATTCCGGGGCTAACCTGTGCCAGGGGCATTGGGCACCGGGACAGATGCCAATGACTTAATGCCGGTTTTCTGAAAAAAACGTGTTTCAAGCCTCAGAAAGGGCTTTTTCAACCTCTTTCTTAAAATCAATAACCGCTGCCTCAGGATCCTTCGCCCTGCTAATGGGGCGCCCTATAACCACGTGATCAGCCCCGGCCCGAATGGCATTGCCTGCGGTGGCGATTCTTTTCTGGTCATCCGAGCCGGAGGCGCCTGCGGCTCTGATGCCAGGAGTTACGATACGGAAGCCATGCCCGATGTTTTCGCGCATCTCCGCCACCTCAAGCGGGGACGCCACCACACCGTCACATCCCGCCTCAATTGCCCTGGCGGCGCGTCCAAGCACAAGTTCTCTTACGCTCCCGGAAAGTCCCATTGCCCGCAGATCTGATTCGTCAAACGAGGTAAGAACCGTTACCGCAAGCACCCTCAGTTCCCCCTTTTCCCTAACCGCTGCCTCAATTATGGCGTCATTGCCGTGGACAGTTGCGAAACTTACCCCCCTGTCCCTCACCTGTGCCACTGCAAGACGCACGGTTTCAGGTATATCAAAGAACTTCAGGTCGAGCATTACCTTGTGGCCGCGCCTGATAATTTCATCCACCACATCCCAGCCCCCTGCAAGAAAAAGCTGCAGCCCGACCTTGTAAAATCCGAGATGGCCGCCAAGCCTGTCTACCCATTCCAGGGCCTGCCCTGCTTCAGGAAAATCCAGGGCAAATATTATACGTTCCCTTAAAGGAATATCAGCACTCATAAACGCTCCACTTGCCTTACCGCATGTTGCCTATTGATCACATGGCGATATTCATTCGCCTGAGATCCTGCATCATTTCACTGAACTGTTCAGGATATAGCGACTGTGGCCCGTCTGACAATGCCCTGTCGGGGTCGTTGTGCACTTCAACAATCAGGCCGTCAACTCCCGTTGCGGCTGCGGCCCTGGCGAGGGGAATGACCTGATCCCTGCGGCCTGCGGCATGGCTTGGATCAACAACCACCGGCAGATGACTCTCGCGCTTGATGAATGGAACGGCGTTAAGGTCCAGGGTATTGCGGGAGTGTTTTACAAATGTTCTGATGCCGCGTTCACACAGAATCACCTGGCTGTTGCCCTCGGACATTATGTATTCCGCCGCCATGAAGAATTCATCCAGCGTGGCCGACATCCCCCGTTTCAGCAACACCGGCTTCCGTGCCTGGCCCGCCCTTCTCAGGAGCCGGTAATTCTGCATGTTTCTTGTGCCTATCTGTATTATGTCCGAAAACTCTTCCACCAGGTCGCAAACATCGTGATCAGTTGCTTCGGTAACTATGAACAGGCCGGTTTCCTCACGCACCTTTGCGAGGATCTCCAGCCCTTTCCTGCCGAGTCCCTGAAAGGAATAGGGGGATGAACGAGGCTTGAAAGCCCCTCCCCTGAAAAGCAACGCACCGCCTTTCTTTACTTCCCGCGCTATGTCAAGGGCCTGTTTCTCGCTCTCAACAGCACACGGCCCGGCCATCACCACCAGCCTGTCGCCTCCAATGACCACCTCTCCGTCACCCAGGCTGATGGTGGTGTTATCGGGATGCATCTCTCGGCTGACAAGCTTATACGGCTTGGATACAGGGATAACGTCGCGCACACCGGCGATATCGAGAAAAAGGGCCGGATCGGTCTGGCCCGGATTTCTTAACACGCCAATTGCAACGCGCTCCTCCCCGGGTATCTTCTTGGCCTCCCAGCCCAAACTTTCGATACGGTCAATAACCTTCTGTACATCATGGTCTGATGCGGACTGTCTCATTACAATCAGCATTATGTTCTCCTTTACACTTGGAAGGTAGATAGAACTGGCCACAAAGAAAAAACCTCCCTGCTCGCAGGGAGGCTTTACAGGACAGGGGCATGACGCAACAAATCACGTCAGTCGCTGCTCTTGGCAGCACAGCTTCCGGCAGCACAGCCGGAAGATTTGCCCTTTTTCTTCTCTGGCCCGGACCCGGATTTACTGTCCTGTTTTTTGTTGGCATAGTCGGTTACATACCACCCGGAACCCTTCAGATGAAAGGTGGTCTGCGAAATCACCTTGTGCATGCCGCCTCCGCATGAATCACAGGTTGACAGCGGCGGATCAGAAAGCTTCTGCCAGTGCTCAACCCTGCGTCCACATTGATCACATTCATATTCATAAATAGGCATGGTAAAAATACCTCCCGAAAAGTTAGTAGAATTCAACAGATTAAAAAAATTCGGCCTTCATACCGCCATTTTCAGCTCTGCGCCAGCAATGAATCTGGTGACAATCCCGGCGTAACGCCTTGCGCTGTCCTGTTTTTACCGCAACGAGCCGCCGGCTCTACGTGGCTTGTGCGTCAAAATTTTCAACCACGGAGCATAGACCCGGAAGAGGCAGGGAGTCCAGCACATTTCTGGTCAGCCTGTGAACCACCCGCTCCTCTTCCTCTTTCCTGTCAGCCAAAAGAGAGCAGTCATGTCTGCTGAAGCGCGCGATATGCACCAGCTCATGTGTCATCACATATACCATCAACGGCAGCAGCCCTGGCTCGTCATCCGCCCGGCTGAGGATATTATGATCATGAAGACATATCCTGTAGAGCTGGTGACTGTCCTGCCCGGACTTCTTGTCTCCCAGGCTGTTGTCATACCTGAGCAGGTGAGCCAGGGCGCGGTCAGGAAACGCTACCCCCCTGCTCTCTTTCAGAGTCTTGACCTCAAAGGGGTGGCGCTTCCAGTGGCTTGACGAAAAGGAGAAAAAATCACTGATTGCCTCCTCGGCTATTGCCACCGACCTGTCGAGGACGGGCATATGTTCTGGAAGAAAATAGCGTTCAGTCGCCATGGAAAAACCCGGAATGGTAATATCTGTCTCTTTTCCGGTGATAAAAAGTAGTTATTATAATCCTGCCTGTCAAGAAGGCTGAAGCCGAACGGCCCAGGTTATTCAGTTCAGTTCCCACTTGATCTGTTCAAGCCGCCGCGCAGTATGTTACTATAGAAGACCATGGACTGCTTATTTCTCATAAATCCCATGTCGGGCGGCATGGAAGGCAGGAGGATATCCGATATCCTGAGCAGGGAAACGCTTACGCATGGCGCCAGCATCAATGCCGTGTTCATCAATCCCGGCAATCCGCTTGGACAACTCAAGTCCCTGGCCTCCGACAAGGAACTTGTTGTGATTGCCGGAGGAGACGGCACTGTTTCCTGCATAGCATCATGCCTCTCAACCCTGGAGACCCCTCCACCGTTCGCGGTCCTGCCGCTTGGCACCGGGAATGATCTTGCACGAAGCACCGGCTGGTTCAATATATGGAAGAATGGCGGGCTGGAAGGATTTCTGAATGCAATACGCCTATCAAGGACGGAATCCCTTGATATATGGGGGTTTGACAATGGCCCACGTTTTACATGCTATGCCGGAGTCGGGCTTGATGCGGAAATTATTTCCTTCATCGACCGGCACCGTTCAGCAATACCGGGGGCAGGCGCTCTGCCATGTGTCAGGCGATTCATGTTGCGCATGCTGTACATTGCCGCTGCGGCAAGATGCACTGCCGGCCACCTGCCAGACAGCGGCCAGCGGCAGGGTGAAATAACATTCAGCCTGAAAAATCAACAGGTCAAAACGATAAAATGCCGCCGTAATGAGGTGGTTGTCATGGCATCGGTGGACAGCTACGGTGGTGGAGGCAGGTTATGGGCCGGCATGCGAAGAGACGACGGCAAATTTGAAGTCTATATATTTCCTGCTCTGGCCTCTTTTTTGAAATTTATTATTCAGAGTCATATTGGCGGCAGATTCAGGCCAAGACCGTCCTTTCAGGCGGATTCGGCCCGGTTTTCCAGGGCAGCAGGATCACCCGTGCAGATGGACGGAGAGGCATGCGGCATACCCGGGGGAAAAGAGGCGGAAATATCACTTCAAAGGGCTATCCCGATCCTGATTCCCCCTGCGGACCTTGCCGCCAGGGACAGGGTTCGCATAACAGCGGAAAAGATTACAGAGGTAAACGCAGAGGTAAGCAGGGTGGTTCCCGGAACAGCATCAGCAAGCAAAACGGCGGCACGCAGAACGAATCACGGCAACAGCAGGAAAGAGGGCATCTCGGCACGGCGATAAACAGCCCTTGTTTCCGGCTCTTGATGACAGGTCCAAATCAGCAATCCGACTCACATCCCAGAAACAATGTCACAAGTCAAACAAACCCTTGATGGCCTTGAAAATGCGATAGACAAGGCCCTTTTATGGAGTGAACGAAACCAGCACCAGGATGGATACTGGATAGGTCTGCTTGAAACCAACTGCTGCATGGAAGCCGAATGGATTATGGCGATGCACTTCATGGGCATTGACAATGACCCCAAAATGCCCCGGATTGTGCAGGCGATCCTGAACGAACAGCGTGATGACGGCAGCTGGGAGGTATATTACAGGGCGCCATCAGGTGACATAAATACAACCGTGGAGTGTTATACAGCCCTTAAACTTGCCGGTTTTGAAGCCGAACACCCTGTCATGAAAAAGGCGCGGGCATGGATACTTGAACACGGAGGCCTGCAAAACATAAGGGTTTTTACCAGATACTGGCTCGCACTCATGGGTGAATGGCCCTGGCGCCATACCCCTGCGCTTCCTCCTGAGATGATATTTCAGCCCCTTTGGTTTCCGTTCAATATTTATCACTTCTCTTCATGGGCCCGGGCAACCATAATGCCCCTTGCAATACTGTGCTCAAGGCGGCCGGTACGTCCTGTGCCAAGGGAGAGACGCATTGACGAACTCTTCCCCCGGGGCAGGAAAAACTTTGATTTCAGGCTTAAGCGCAAGAAGGGACTGTTAAGCTGGGAAAGCCTCTTTTTCATGACAGACCGGGTGCTGAATGCCTATGTCTCCAGCCCGGTCAAGCCCTTCAGGGAAACCGCAATCAGTGTCTGTATTGACTGGATTGTAAGGCATCAGGATGCCGACGGAGTTTGGGGAGGCATACAGCCGCCTCTTATCTACTCACTCATGGCGCTTCATACCGAGGGGTTTCTTCATGACCATCCCGTAATGGCCCAGGGTCTTGCCTCATTCGACAGGCACTGGTCATTTGAAAAAGAAGGCGCCTGTTATATCTGTGCAAGTGAATCCATTATATGGGACACCTTTCTCACCATGCTTGCCCAGATGGACTGCGGGCTTGACACCCGAAACTCGGCCTCAATGAGAAGGGCGCTCAAATGGGTAATGGGCAAGTTTGTCACCACCCGCGGGGACTGGCAGGTAAAGGTTAAGGGAGTAGCCCCGGGCGCCTGGGCGTTTGAAAGGGCAAACACCTGGTACCCGGATGTGGATGACACTGCCGTGGCACTCATTGTACTTGCAGGGCTCAAAAACCGCGGAGCAATACCCCACGACATGCGTCAGCAGGTGGATGACGCCATGAAAAAGGCCCTTGCCTGGATAGACGCCATGCAGTGCAGGAACGGGGGGTGGGCGGCCTTTGACAGGGATAACTATGGAAAGTTGCTTACCAGGATTCCGTTTTCCGATTTCGGAGAGGCACTTGACCCGCCCAGCGTTGATGTTACAGGCCATGTGCTTGAGGCAATGGGGTTGCTGGGCAGGGATCTGACCCACCCTGTTGTTGCAAGGGCAGTGGAATACATCAAGCAGGAGCAGGAAACCGACGGGAGCTGGTTTGGAAGATGGGGAGTAAACTATATATACGGGACAGCCGCCGTGCTTCCAGGCCTCGCGGCAGTCGGACATGACATGAATGCCGGGTTCGTGCAGCGGGCGGCCGACTGGATAGAGCAGCACCAGAACAGTGATGGGGGATGGGGGGAAAGCTGCGCCTCTTACATGGATGAATCGTTCAGGGGACGGGGAGAAAGCACTGCCTCACAGACCGCCTGGGCAATCATGGCGCTTGTTGCAGCAGGCTGTGAAGGCAGGGAACATGCCATAAAAAAGGGAATTCAGTGGCTGATTGCACGGCAGCGCCCTGACGGGACCTGGGATGAACCGTGGTACACCGGGACAGGATTCCCTGGTTATGGCGTTGGAGAAAGGACCGATCTGAAGCGCGCAAGACAGGAGCTTGCCCAGGGAAAGGAGCTTTCCAGGGGGTTTATGATAAACTACAACCTGTACAGGCACTACTTTCCACTCATGGCAATGGGACGGGTTGCCAAACATCTTGCCAACAGATGAAGAAAACCCGGGCAGTGAACCGGCGCTTTGCATACAGCATCCGGCGGCAGCGGCTTGAGAAAAGACCTGGGCGATGTTACAGTTTCCATTATGCAACATATTTATAATTATGTTTAAAATCTTCCCTCGGACAGCCGGCAAACAAGCACCAAAAAATGGCGCCATCCGGCACAGTTAATCCTTTGCAGGCGCAGAAAAATCATGCGAGGTCTCACCATGAAGAAAAAACACTCTTACCCACTCCCTGGCAGCAACACACAGATTCACAACTTGCGAAACCCTGCCTGCAAGCTACTTGCTGCTGTGGCAATATTTCTGGCAGTGACTTCCATTTCCGGCATTTCATCCGCGGAATCAGGCATGGGATACAGTGCGCAGCAGGAACTTGTGGACAAGGCAACAACAAGCTTCAGGAGCATGCTCGCTGACCCCAACATGACCTGGCTCAGGGTCCATATCAAAAGCGCCAAAGGCATCCTTATCTTTCCGCAGTTCATGAAGGGGGCATTTATACTTGGTGCCGAAGGCGGAACAGGCGTGCTTCTCGCCCACGACACCAGCACCGGCACCTGGACATACCCGGCCTTTTACAACATGGGCTCCATCTCCTTCGGGTTCCAGGCAGGCGCGGAAGTATCTGAAATCATCCTCCTTGTAATGACGGAAAAGGGCCTTGATGCGCTGCTTTCAACATCCTTCAAGCTCGGGGCCGACGCCAGCGTGGCGGCAGGACCGGCAGGCGCGGGAGCCAAGGCCCAGACCACCGATATCCTGGCATTTGCCAGGTCCAATGGACTGTTCGGGGGCATTAGCATAGAAGGAGCAGTGATAAAATCCCGTGACTCATGGAACCAGCAGTACTACGGCCGCTATGTACGTCCCGTGGATATCATCATAAGAAGGAACGTATCAAACCCTGGAGCAGAAAAACTGAGGCAGCTTGTAGCGGCAAGTGTCGCTCCGGAAAAACCTGTACTGAAAAATCCATGATTGCAGCACACGAATCAGGCACAGGAAATATTTCTCCAGTATCAATAAAACAGGGCGTGTTAAAGCGGCGTTCGGAACATATTTATCGGAACATATATAATTGCTGCCGCTTTCTTTAATTATACTTCATAATTCCAAGGGCCTGACATGAAATGATGCTAATCTCATAACCGCCATTTTTCATGTTTCCTGGCCCATTCTGTTTGCGTGCCACAATGCAGAGGCACGACCCCGTCAAGGTATATCCTTGATTCCGGGGAATCTCATGACGCGATTTCCCATCCGGCTGCATGCCCTCTGAGCTTTAGGGATAAATCTGGCGCCAGCCAGTTGTAATAAGGAAATCGCCAGATTGCGTATTGACGCCATGGCATGAATCCCATTGCCTTTCCTGATGCGGAAGCGGCCCTCGTCACAGGTTACAGCCCGGACATAATGCAGGCGATTTTCTATACTCCAGTGTCCTCGAATCAGAGTCAGCAGTTTTTCGGGAACAACTTGCTCTTCACTCAAGGATGTTACCCCATATACATTTTCGTTACGGCATTTCCCGGCTGAAAGTATCTCAGCTTTCCGTTCTCTACAGAAGACCTGCCGGACACAGGGGAAATCAAGATAGTCGTCAAGCGCGGAACTGGTCCAGATTTTTCTGGCTTCCAGACGACCATGAGCTTCAGACCATATAATACATGGCGCTGCCTGCTATGCGCTTGAAGCCGAGATAGTAGTATTTGTGCATCGACTCGGCCCACCTGGACAGTTGCGCCCGCTGGCGATATGTACTTGTAATGATGGAACTGAAGCTGGAATTGATCTCGATTTATGATGTATCATGAAAACATGGCAAGCCATAATCAAGAAAAAGTCAGCACTTTTGACTTTATCTTTGGTTGCTTCAGGAGTAGCCGACCTTGACGGAGTCCCGGGATAGCTCAGGGACGGAGCGGGAAGAGGTTGGAACAAAACGGGAACATGAGTGAAAAATATTACGCCCACAGCCTTGAGGGACAGCCGCCGGAA
>JALVQQ010000255.1 GCA_027025395.1 Deltaproteobacteria bacterium
GTGTTGTAACTTTCTGGTTGCTTTCCAGATTTGCGGATAGAACAGGAGTCAACTGCAACGATGTCCATACCATTTCAACCTGGCCGGCACGGCCTGGCCGGCAGGGCCTGCCCGGGCAAGGCCGGGCCATGCGATACGGGGCGCCGTAACCTAATCAAGGGCCTTGCGGCAACAGCACTGGTGGCGCTTGTGCCGGGCCTTTCCGCAGGCCGGGCGGCTGCGTCTTCATCTCCGCTGGACAATTCACCGAGGAGCCTTTCATTTTACAGTCCAAACACCAAAGAAAGCCTTTCAGTTACATACTTCCGGGATGGCAAGTATGTTAAAGAGGCGCTGCGTCAGGTAAATCACCACTTTCGTGATCACTACTGCGGGCGGGTCCACATGATCGATCCCGCACTGCTTGATTACCTTTTCAGGATAAGGAAGGAGCTGGATACCGAAGATCCGTTCCATGTCCTGTCCGGATACAGGACCCCGGCGACAAATAACATGTTGCGGCGCAGGGGCGGCAAGGTGGCAAAAAGGAGCCTGCATGTATACGGCAAGGCCGTGGATATCAGGGTGCCTGGCGTCGGGACCGCGCGGCTGCGGCGCGCCGCATACAGGCAAAAATGCGGCGGAGTAGGTTATTACAAAAAAGACCATTTTGTTCACATCGACACGGGCCAGTTCAGGGCCTGGTGGGGATAGAATTCCTCTCCTGCATCAAAAAAGATCCGGCCATGTCACCGGGCCGTTACGATTTTTCGCCATTGATGGCGGCTCCCGCGGGCCAGTGGTTCGCTGACATCGCCGCGGCCGGAATCCCGAAGGGGGGTATTCATCATAAATATCAGGCGAAAACTCAAGGGGCTTTATGTAATTACGGATAACGCACTGATGCCGGAAGCGAGTTTTATGTCCATGCTCCAGGAGGCGCTGGAGGGAGGAGCGCGTATCGTCCAGATGCGGGACAAGCGCAAGCCGGACAGTGCGATGTTTGAAAGGGCCGTGCGGATACGGGAGCTGTGTCAACGGCATGATGCACTGTTCCTGGTTAATGATCATGTCGAGCTTGCGGCCGAATGCGGGGCGGATGGCGTGCATATCGGTGAAGACGATCAGGATTATGACGATGCAAAAAAAATAATTCACCCGGGAATCGTGGGGGTATCATGTTATAATGACTTGGAGCGCGCATGCCGGCTGGCTGCTGCAGGTGCTGATTACGTTGCTTTTGGTTCCTTCTTCCCTTCCGCGGTAAAGCCCGGTGCAAGAAGGGCTGATGTATCGCTGCTGGAAGAAGCCGTCCGGCGCCTGGATGTTCCGATATGCGCCATAGGCGGCATTACCGCTGAAAAGGCAGGTGGACTTGTTGACAGCGGGGCAGACATGATAGCGGTAATAAGCGATATATGGGCAGCCCCTTCTGTCAGCAGCAGGGCAAGAGAGTATGCAGGGCTGTTTCCTGCATGACCAGATCCATTCATGCTGTTAATGCCCCGGGGCAACCTTTGCGAGTGTGCGCCGTGCAGGCCGCTTTTCTGAACAAGCCCTGGCAACAATTTGCAACTCTTTGAAATGACGACAACACAAGAGATATTCCGGTGCAAGTGCTGCGGCCACTGCTGTCATGGCGAGAGCACCGTATCCATAACACCTGGCGAAAGGGCGGCAATTGCAGACTTTCTCGGCATCAGCCAGTCCCTGCTGCTTGAACGCTACTGCGTTGAAAAAAAGGGGCGCACCGAGATGAAGGTGACCGGGGGGCACTGCATTTTCTACGGTGATGACGGGTTGTGCATGATACATCCCGTAAAGCCCTTCCAGTGCCGCAGATGGCCGCTTCACCCCGGGATACTGGATGACGAATCGGCATGGAGAGCCATAAAGGCCGACTGCCCCGGTTTTGATGAAAACGCGGAATATGAAGAGGTGTGCAGGCTGGTAAGAGAGAAGGCAGATAGTGGATGTTAGAGAGGTAATAAAAAAAGTTTTTGTCGCCTGTCCCTATGATCTTTTGGTTGCTAAATACCTGGATCGTCTTGTGGAGGCTGGCATTAACCCTGAAATAGGCCTGAACAGGGCGGCCATAAACAACTTTTCCATCCCTGATTTTGTAAGGACCGCTGCTATTTTCCGGAACAACGGGATCTCCTGCACGGTGCATGCACCCTTTACAGATATTTCAATGGGCGCCATTGACAACAGTGTCCGCGCCGCCTCGCTTGACCGGCTCCGGGCAGCCCTTGACATCGCCTCGGTCCTGGGGGCCGGCAGCATTGTTATGCACCTGGGCTATGACAGACAGCAGTACCTTGGAGCCGAGGAGCAGTGGCTTGACAATACCCTTTCCTCCCTTGATATGCTGGTGGAGCATGCATCCCTTGCCGGGACACGGATCTTTCTTGAAAATGTATATGAACCTGATCCGGGATTTCACAGTCGGATTTTTGATGCCATAGATTCACGGCTTCTGGGGTTTTGCCTTGACCTAGGGCACCTTAATGTATTTTCTCCGCACTCCTCTATGGAACAGTGGCTCAAAGGTGTCGGCCACCGCCTGGGAGAACTGCATATACATGACAATCGCGGCAGGGAAGATGAACATCTGCCCGTGGGCCAGGGCGGATGCGATTTTGACGCGCTCTTTTCGTGGCTTGAAAAACGGCATGCCTGTCCGGTCATCACCGTGGAGGCCCATGACGAAAAGGCAGTGTTCCCCTCCCTTGAAGCGGTTGGGAAACTGCTGGACAGGTACGGAATCTGCCAGGGGCCGCAAAGGTCTTCCAGACATGCCGGCATGCCTGAACACGGTTCCATGCCGATGCCGAACCTTTCTTAATGATTCAGAAGAAGACATGTTCATGTGACGGATTGGTAAAATGGCGCACTTCTGCTTGACAGGTCAGAGTCCGTCATTTATGTTTGCTCTCGTTTGTTTCATTTGCTAACGGTCCCATCGTCTAGTGGCCTAGGACGTCGGCCTCTCACGCCGAAAACAGGGGTTCGAGTCCCCTTGGGACCGCCATGAAAGTTCAAAAGGAACCAGGCGGCCCCGTCTGGTTCCTTTTCTTTTCCAGCCAGCGCTTCCCGGACATTGTCCGGTTCCCTTGACAATGGTCAGGCGGCAAATGCGGCGGGCGATGCCGGCGGATTTCATGAGCTGGAAATCTGTATTTGTGTAACTTCTTGATCATCTTATGGCAGAAAAATATTCAGGTTTTTATGCGCCTGATCC
>JALVQQ010000256.1 GCA_027025395.1 Deltaproteobacteria bacterium
GTATGGAAGTGTCCCCCTTCCTGTTTCAAAAAAAGATCTTTTTACAGGATAACTGGTCACCGGACAGGCCAGATAAACAAGCAGTTTTTTTGCAAGGGTTACGACCTTTTACACCAACAGCCAAACTTCTTCAATATCAAGACCGATTAAGGGGTGAATTTGAGTTCCAAACCCCTGTCACAGCCGAGGTCATACGCACACCCTCAATGCAATGATGCTGTGGAAGCGGACCGGCCGTGCTCACGCATGATCCGTGACAAAAAGCTGTTTGAAGGAAGATTCCTGCCTGACCATTGCAATAAAAAGATGGAATCCGCGATATAAGTATATTTTGGAGAAATGCTTAAATAAGGAAGGTTTTGAAGCTGAATGTTTTCAGGGATAACGGAATGTCAAGATGGAACCGGAAAAGACCTTGCGGGGAAAGTGATCACAGCACATGAATAATGCATGCACTGTGATCACTATTTTTGTTTTTACATCAGCCAGTTAGACGGCAAGGAATTGCGGCCCAAGGACCTAAAAGAGCCCCTTGACCTTTCCTGTGTCAGTATCAACATCAATGCGGCGGTAAGCAGGATCCGAGCCCGTGCCAGGCATGAGGCTGATAGCCCCTGCAACAGGAACAACAAAGCCTGCACCCTTGTAGGTGAGGATGTCACGCACGTGGAGGGTCCAGTTCTTTGGCACACCCTTGAGGTTGGGATTGTCTGACAGGCTGAGGTGTGTCTTGACCATACATGTACCAAGCTTGGAGATCTCCGGATCCTTCTCCATCTTCTCTGCCTTGGCAAGCGCCTCCGGGCTGTAGGTGACACCGTCTCCGCCGTAAACCTCCTTGGTGATAAGCTCAATACGCTGACGAAGCGGCATATCAAGGTCATAGAGGAACCTGAAGTCGTTTTCTTCGTTACATGCCTCGATAACTGCGTCAGCAAACTCAAGGGCGCCGTCTCCACCCTTCTCCCAGTGCTCGGAAACAGCAACCCGGGCACCAGCCTGCTCACAAAGCCTGCGGCATGCGGCAATTTCATCCTTGGTATCTGTATAAAATGCGTTGATGCATACAACAGGGTTGATTCCAGCCTTCTTGACTGTCTCAATGTGATGCAGGAGGTTGGCTGTTCCTGCCTCAACCCAGCCCACATTCTCAGAATTGTACTCTTCAGGCATGGGGCGGCCAGGGCGCGGAATGGGTGCGCCGCCATGACACTTGAGGGCGCGGATCGTTGCAACAACAACTGCACAGTTTGGCTTTAGGCCACTGAAGCGGCACTTGAGGTTCCAGAACTTCTCAAATCCGATATCCGCACCGAAACCGCTCTCGGTAACAAGGTAGTCACCAAGCTTGAGACCTATCTTGTCGGCAATTACTGAGGACTGGCCAATGGCGATGTTGGCAAAAGGACCTGCGTGGATCAGGCAGGGCTGTCCTTCAATAGTCTGCATGAGGTTGGGATTTACTGCCTCGACCATCCAGGCTGTCATTGCACCTGCAACCTCGAGATCCTCAGTGGTGATCGGCTTTCCGGTCTTGTCGTATGCCACGACGATCTTGCCAATGCGCTCCCTGAGGTCCTTGAGATCGGTTGCAATGGCAAGGATCGCCATGATCTCGGAAGAAACGGCAATGTTAAAACCGCTCTGCATGGTCATGCCGTCCATGCGCCCGCCAAGCCCCAGGGTGATATTCCTCAGGCTCTGCGCACAGAAGTCAATAATCCACTTGAACTCAACGCTCTTTGGATGGATATCAAGCCTCTTAAGGTTACGGAGGGCAAGCTGCTCGTCAGTGTAGTTGGACTCATGCTGCATACGTGCAGTGAGCGCAACCATGCCCAGGTTGTGGGCGTTCATGATGGCATTGATGTCGCCGGTAAGACCGAGTGAAAATTTTGAAAGAGGAATGACCTGGGCAAGTCCACCGCCTGCGGCACTGCCCTTGATGTTGAATGTCGGGCCGCCGGAAGGCTGCCTGAGCGCACCAACTACATTCTTTCCCCTCTTTCCAAGACCTTCCATGAGACCTACTGCGCTTGTGCTCTTGCCCTCTCCCAGGGGGGTGGGGCTGATGGCAGTAACATCAATGTACTTGCCGTCGGGCTTGTCCTTCAGGCGCTCAAGAGCCTTGGCATAGTCTATCTTGGCCACATAGTGTCCGTAGGGAAGCAGTTCTTCCTTCTCAAGGGCGAGCTCTTCACCAAGCTGATAGACCGTCTTCATGTTCTCTTCGGCGGCCTCAGCTATCTCCCAGTCTTTCATCTTTGTTGGATCAAGTTTCATTGAAATTCATTCCTCCTTCAAAAGGTATTGTAATTGGTATTGATGACATGGTATGGAACAGCCATGCTGTTGACTGTTTTATCCCTCTGCTGCCGGCCACGCAGGATACAGCTTGAAACAGCAGCCCCATTCTGGCGGTCAGGTATCAAAGTTGTAATGCTCCGGCACAACGGCAACGGTTATACATAGGGGGGAAATTCCAATATTGTTAACTGAAAACCCGGCTGGTTGTCAATCCTGTATGCAAAAAATCATGTGTAAGGCATTCAACTGTTTCAAACAGCCCGGATAGACTTGGCAGCCGGACAATCAAAGTCAAATTTGTTCCTTGGAGTCAATCCCATGTTAAGTTTAAGGAAAACCGTCCTGATCATGCAATGCCTCCTGGCGACTTCATTGATTCTCTGCCCGCTGCCAGGCCGGGCATCCCGGGACATGGACAGGCATGTCACATCCGAAATGGTTCCCGGCGCAAACAACGGCCAGGGTGCTGAAAATGATGATACTGCCCAGACCCTTGATACTCTGGGCTCAATACTCAGTCTGAGGCATCAACTGGAAAAAGAACTGTACCGCAAAAAACAGCTCCTCAAAAAGGCTCAAAACGCAAGTGAAAAGGAGCAGATTCAACACGACATCGAGCAACTCAACAAACAGCTGACCAAATCCGTAAATGATTTTGATCGCATTGCATCCGGGGTTGACGTCTCTCTTTTCCAGGATCAGAAACCCCGCAAGTTTGACTGGAGGGAAGAAATAACCTCACTTGTCAGGCCGGCGCTGGACGAGATGAAACGCATGACTGCCAGGATGCGGCTTAGATCAAGATTGAATATGGAAACAGAGCGCTATGCCAAAATGCTCAAGGAAGCAAGGGCTGCGGTGGCCAACCTCAATGCCCTTGCCTCAAAAACCACTGATGCGGCAACCAGGAAGGAACTCCAGAAAGAGCTGCAAGAGTGGCGTAACCGTGTGAGTCAGCTCGACAATGCACTGGCCATTTCGCAAATGCAGCTTGCCCAGCTTGAAAAGGAAGACAAATCCCTGATAGAGAGATCCAACCTGTCATTAAGGCAGTTTTTCAAAACCAGGGGGCTGTACATATTTCTGACCATATTCGCCTTTGTTGCGACCCTGATCGTCTGTTCCATTGTCCACAAACTCATGATCAGGATATTGCCTGGCTACAGGGAAGAACACCTTTCTCTTAAGCTGCGCATCATTGATCTGGCATTCCGGGCAGTTACAGTAATTCTTGCCATTACCAGCGCATTCGGTGTTCTTTACGTTGCCCAGGACTGGGTGCTGTTAAGCATTGCAATTGTATTCATGCTGGGGCTTGGCTGGACAGCAAGACTTGCCATGCCAAGGATGTGGAATCAGGGACGGCTCATGCTAAACCTCGGGGCGGTGCGGGAGGGAGAACGGATTGTGCTGGACGGGGTGCCGTGGCTTGTCAAAAAGATCAATATCCATTCCGAATTTGAAAATCCGGTGCTTGGCGTAACCAGGCGCATACCCATTGAAAAACTCCTGGACATGGAATCCAGGCCCTTTGACAGGTCGGAACGCTGGTTCCCGTGCAAAAAGGGAGACTGGGTGATACTTTCAGACGGAACCCGGGGAAAGGTGGTAAGCCAGTCACACGAAATGGTGGAGCTGGTCATGCGGGGAGGAGCCCGCAAATCCTACATCACAACCGATTTCCTCTCCCTCACCCCTCTGAACCTTTCCAATACCTTCAGGATAAAGGTTACATTCGGCATAAGTTATGACCTTCAGGAGCATGCAACCTCCAGGATACCGGAGATACTTAATGAATATGTCTCAGCAAGACTCTCCCGGGAAGGTTACATGGAGCAGCTGAAAAACCTCAGGGTGGAATTCAAGCAGGCTGGGGCGTCCTCGCTTGATCTTGTGGTTATTGCAGACTTTGAAGGCGAAATGGCCCCGCTGTACAACAGGTTGAGACGCGCAATTCAGCGCTGGTGCGTTGAAGCGGCTACAATCAACAACTGGGAGATTCCATTCCCGCAACTTACGGTTCACAGGGCATGACGCCACTGCGGGAAAAAAGGTAACGGCCTTATTTTTTGGGCTTTATCCCAGGATGGGACTTGATTGAAAAATATCCCTTTGGCGGCCTGATGATAATACCCTCGGAATCGTCCGGGCCGCTGCCTGACGGGGTTATCTCCTGTCTCCGCGCCGGCTTGACGGAACGGTATGTTTCAAGGCTCCTTGGGCTGTATGACACTCCCCTCCTGATACGTCTGCCCGCAGGCTGCCATTTTCTGTCAAGATCTATTCTTATCCAGTTGTTGTACTGCTTTATGGCAAAGAGTCCTGTTGCGTCGCGCGGCCTGACCAGCGTCATGCCAGGCCCTTCCTCAAGTATCCAGCCAGTTGCCCTGGGCTTTCCGCGCGGGTCAAGCCTCCACGCACCCGGCATGTCACTCATTGACTCAACTCCCTCAAGGCCAATGTACCTGAACGATATGTTCAGACGGTTATTTTTTACAAACATCACCCCGTTTGTAAAATAGCTCTTGCCGGCTATATAGAGAAATGTCCTGCTCCCAAGAGTGGCGAAATATACCATTTCATCCGGCTTGGCTTTTGAAAAGGCGTCAACAAGGGCGGGCACCAGCATCTTTCGAAGCCCCTTGGGGAAGACCTGCGCCGGGGTCTTGTCCGCAAGCAGCGAGACGTAATGATACTTTACCGAAGCAAGTATGGCGTCAAGGGTGAACTCATCAACCAGCCACGGATGTTCAAACCCGGGATTCTCAACCTGTCCGTCGACAATTTCCCGGGTAAGAAACACCTGGATCTCCGGAGCACTTATTATCTCCCGCTTTTCAAATAAAGGGGCGGTGCAACCTGCCAGAAACAGCAGGTTTGCCGCAACAAACAAACGGACGTATTTCCCCGATCCCGCCAGCTTCAGCACGACAACTCTCTACCTCTCAAGCCTATTGCGGCGCATTAACTCATGGCCATGCAGCATCTTAACCTATTTTGAAAATTCCGCCATTATGGCGTCAACATCAACATCATCATCCGAGCCGGAAGAATCTTCCAGGCTCTCCCCAGACGCCTGGGCCATCATGGCGTCTATGTCCATCTGATCCCCTCTTTCGGCACGTTCTACATCAAACAGCCTAATGAACTCGGTCTGCTCCATGTTCATCTCCACATAAAAGGGACGATTGTCCTGGGTCTTGAACGAAAGCCGCCTGCACCTGGGCTTATCCAGCATTGTGGCAATTGAAAGCGTTATTGCCGTAGATATGGTAATGGCCTTTGGCTGGTTGTTTTCAGCAGTAAGCCCGTACTCCTGTTCAACCATGCTCCTTGCCTTGCCTATAATCTGGTTTATAAGCTCCCCTATGCAGTTGACCACCTCATCGGATGCGTAGTCATCGGCAAGGTCACTTTCAGGCAGCCCCATGTATGTCAGGCTTCTCCTGTATATTTCAAGGGCCGCGTCACCAGACAGGTTCATTATGAACAGGCCCGAATAATCTCCCGCAAACTGCACAAAGCAGCCCACATCGGGTTTGAGACTGATGGAAGGAATATTTTGAATGGTTGGAGAAAAAGAGATTTTTGAGTCTGTAGCGGCTTCCAGCACGTCTTTAACCGCCTCGCAAAAAATCCTTGCCACCTGGTTTATTGTACTTAACCTTGCTGCCATTATTCACCTCTCAGAAATTCTGAATACCGTTGAGTTACAACCGGGAAAACCTGTTTGCCCGGTTACCGGCTACCACGGCACACCTCTATCAGCCGCTCATGGCATATATCTCCCTGTCCTGAGCAAGAACAGAGAACCGGATAAACCTCGACTCCTGACTTTGCCGCCCTGTTAAAAGCCTCAGCAAAAAGGGGATCGGTATCACCGTTAGGGGCAAAGCACTGTGCGTCGGAACGCAACACCAGAATCATCATGGCAGACCTGAAGCCCCGTTTTCTCAGCGAGACAAGCTCTTCAACATGCCGGACTCCACGGCTGGTTGGTGCGTCGGGGAAAAGCGCAATGCCGTTACGGGCAAGTGTACACCCCTTGACTTCAACCCACACAACCTCGCCTTCAGCTGTAACAAGCCTGTAATCCAGACGGCTTGCCCCTGCCCTGACCTCCGCCTCAACCGAATCAAGCATACCGAAGGGGGAAATGGAGGCATCAGTAATAATCGCCTCTGAGATTCGCCGGTGCAATCCTGAATTTACAAGCACCCACTGTTCCTCAAACCGTGCGGCAATGAGTGTCCATCCGGTTTTTCTGCCAGGCCTGGAAGCCCTGACAAGTTTGACACGGTTTCCGGGGAAAAGCAGCTCTGAAAGCCGGCCCGGATCATGAACATGCACCCTTTGACCAGCACCGCCATGCCGTTCATCAAGGTCAACAATGCCCACGAACCTGTTAATTCTCTGCCTGAATATACCTTCGGCATGAAACTCTGTTTTCAATAACCGTACCCGCATACCGGAAACGAAAATCTGAAACGGCTTTCCTGAAAGGAAACCTGTCGTTCAGCCAAGTCGCCAAGGCCATTTTAAAATTATGGAACAATCATGTACCGGCCGCCCCAAAACCGGCCCCGGAGGCCACTGAACCGTACTTCTTCTCCTCGGCCTCTGAGCGGCGCACATATATTGGCCCAAGCCCCTCAACACCAACGCTTTTGTCAAGATAACGGCGGGCCATGACCGCGGCGGACGCGGCCCTGGGGATCCACAGATGTTCAGGTGCCATCACCACGGTTACCCCGGGGAATCCGGCTGCGAAAGCCTCCAGAATGGCTTCCCCCCGTTCAGGAATGGCGTCACCCGCCAACAGCACGGTGGCAGGCACGTCCGGGGCGCTATCCCTGGAGAGTATATGATTTTCATGCAACACCCCGGGAAGCTCTTCCGGAGGCAGCACCAGGAATTGTGTTCTCCTGTGCCAGGCTGCGGAACCGCCCGAACATGAATAGGCGGCGGTGTAAACATGGAGCTTCCTGGCATCGGTCACAGGACAGAAAACAACCCCTGGAAGCGGTGGAATGCCTGCGGCAAGCATATCAAAGGTAGGTACTCCAGCCACGGGTATTTCAAGACCCATGGAAAGCCCAATGGCGGTTGAAAGCCCTATTCTAAGCCCTGTAAAACTGCCTGGGCCAAGGCCAACGGCTATGCACTCAAGTTCTTCACGCCTGACTCCCGTCCTCTCCAGCAAATATGAAATGGAAGGCATAAGACGCCTGGAATGCGTCTCCCTGACTGAAAGCAGGAGTTCCGCCACAAGCCGATTCCCCTGAGCCAGTGCTACACTGCCCCCTGTACCCGAAGTCTCAATTGCAAGAGTCAGCATGGTCTGATTGTCAAGGCGCTCCCAGTTCCGGGAGGAAGCCGAAGATCCTTGCCAGATCATTATAAAAAACAAGGATCATGAGCGAACCCAGCAGGGCGAAGCCCACCTGCTGGGCAAACTGCATCTGGCGCGTGGTCAGGGGATGCCCCAGAACCGCCTCGATAGCGTAGAATACAAGGTGCCCGCCATCAAGCACAGGGATAGGAAGAAGGTTGAGAATACCGAGGTTAATGCTCAGTATGGCCATGAAAAAGAATAGATTGAGCATGCCCTGCTCAGCCTGCTGCCCCGCCATCTGTGCGATCATTATCGGGCCGCCAAGCGATGAGACAGGCACAACGTTTTCGACAATTTTCACAAACCCCTGGAACGTCAATACGATCATATCCCAGGTACGCACAAATCCCTGGACAAATGCAGACACCGGGGACACGTCTTCAATCACCAGTTTTCCCGAAGCGGTAACGCCAATAACCGGAACCTTTTCCTCTTCACCAAAGATATTCCTGATCGCCCTCAGTTCCGGGGTAACGGTCACGGTAATCAACCTGCCGTCACGGTCAAGCTGAAGCGTTATCTCTCCGCCGTCGCCGCTTTTGATCATATTTGACACCTCATCCCAGCTCCTGACAGGATGAGCGTTTACAGAAACGATGCTGTCTCCAGGCTTAATACCCGCTGCCTGGGCCGGTGACCCGGGCTGCACATCGCCGATTTCCGGCAGCACGACAGGATTGCCGTAGAGCAGGAGAATCAAGAAAAAAATCAGCCACGCAAACAACAGGTTGAAAACAGGCCCGGCCGCAACAACCAGGACCCTGTGCCAAACAGGTCTGTGAGAAAATGAAACAGGGATATCCTCGGGCGCAACCTCCTCCCCAGGAAGCTCACCAAGCATCTTCACAAATCCGCCAAGCGGAACGGCTGAAATGCAATAGTCGGTTCCCCTCCTGACAATTCCCCAGACCCTGGGGCCAAAGCCGATGGAAAACTTTACAACCCGGATACCAAGCCGCCTGGCAACTATGAAGTGGCCGAACTCATGAACAAAAATAAGCCCACTAAGCACCACCAGGAAAGACCATAATGTGGTCATGGAATATTCTCCGCCTATTTTTTAATCTGCAAGGTCTATTGATGGTCCGCAGAGACAGGCCCTTACGGCAGGCCGCGGTCAGGACAGCCGGCCTATTGCGCCTTCTGCCTGAACCCTGGCCAGGGCATCAGCCCTCAGCACATCATCCAGATCACCGATTTCCTCCACTGGAAAATCATCAAGAACCGCGCTCACCACCCTTGGTATCATTGTGAAATCTATGCGGCGGTTCAGGAATGCATCCACCGCCACCTCGTTGGCCGCATTAAGCGCGGTCGTGGCGGTCCCGCCCCTGCGTGCCGCCTCAAATGCATAGCCAAGACATGGAAAGGAATCCATGCGGGGCCTTTCAAAGGTCAGGGTGCCGGTTTCAAAAAGATCCAGGGAGGGAAGATCAAGGTCCATGCGGTCTGGATAGCAAAGGGCATAGGAGATGGGAACACGCATGTCAGGGATACCCATCTGGGCTATCACCGAGCCGTCCACGAATTCAACCATGGAATGCACGATGGACTGCGGATGCACCAGAACGGCAATATCATCAGGACTGCAGTTAAACAGCCACATTGCCTCGATCACCTCCAGCCCCTTGTTCATCAGGGTGGCGGAATCCACCGAGATCTTTGCCCCCATTGACCAGTTTGGATGAGCAACTGCCTGTTCCGGAGTTATATTTGCAAGCTCTTCAGCACTCCTCTGCCTAAACGGCCCGCCCGAGGCGGTAAGCAGAATGCGTTTCATCTCTCCGGTCCGGCTTCCCTGAAGACACTGAAATATCGCAGAGTGCTCACTGTCTATGGGAAGAAGCATGCAGTCATTTTCAGATGCGAGCCGCGTTACAAGCGGCCCGGCAGTAACAAGGGACTCCTTGTTGGCCAGAGCAACGTCCCTGCCCGCCTCAAGCGCGGCAACCGTTGGCACCAGCCCGGCGGCACCAACCATTGCAGAAACCACAAGATCGGCCCCGTCTATCGACGCCACCCTTTTATAGCCGTCCTTGCCCCAGACTATCTCGGTGGAACATCCTTCAACCATGGCGGCCAGCTCACCGGCAAGTTCTTCAGTCATAACCGCGGCCAGGGCCGGTGAAAACTCCATGATCTGTTGGGCGAGAAGCTTGAGATTACGCCCTGCCGCCAGGGCCTCAACCTTGAAGCTCCCACCTGAGCGGCGGACAATATCCATGACATTTGTGCCGATGGAGCCGGTAGAGCCCAGAACCGAAAGCACCTTGTTTTCAGGAGGCATAATAGATCAACCTTTCATTCAGTCCGAAGAGTCGGAAATGAGCAACAAGAACAAGAATCCAGTACAACATGGGTGCGGCCAGGAGCAAGGCGTCAACCCTGTCAAAAAGGCCTCCGTGCCCCGGCAGCACATGGCCGGAATCCTTGACCCCCGCCGCCCTTTTGATAACTGATTCAGCCAGATCTCCAAATTGTCCGGTTACACCGAGCAGCAGAACCAGAGGAACAATAAATCTGGGATCCACCTGCCTCAACATCACAAACCACATTACAAGCCCTGCAAAGATATTAAGCAGCAAGCCTCCGACCGCTCCCGCCACGGTCTTCCCCCCGCTGATGGAGGGACAGAGCTTTTTTCTGCCCATTGCCCTTCCTATATAGTATGCACCGGAATCACCGCTGAAGATCACCACGGCCAGGAACATTGTCCAGGCAACGCCGTTATCAAGCCTGCGTACAAGTATGAGATGCAGGGCACAGATACCGATATAAAGGGAGCCGAGCACAAAAAGCGCCCAGCTCTGGAGGCAATTCTCCCACATGGAGTAGGTCAGCAGGAAAAATATTATACTTGCCAGAAAAACGAGATACAGGGCAGGCAGGACAAAAGTAGCATCATGCCAGGCCACAAGGGATGCAACAGGCAGCAGCCCTGCCACTATCCCGCATGCGGCAACCGCCGTTCCGCCCTGGAAAACAGCCCTGTAATACTCATAAAGACATCCGGCCGACATAAGCAGCACAATACACGAAAACAGTCCGGCGCCACCCCAGAAAATGGCGGCAGCCAGGACCGGCGCTGCAAAAAGGGCTGTCAGGATCCGTTGACGGTGCATGGTTTCAGCTGTTCACTTGTCATGCCAAAACGTCTTTCCCGGCCCTGAAGGTCCATAAGGGCCTTCATAAACTCCTGGCGGTTGAAATCGGGCCACAGGACCGGTGTGATATAGAGCTCCGAATAGGCTGCCTGGAAAAGCATGAAATTACTCAGACGCAGCTCGCCGCTTGTCCTGACAACAAGGTCAGGATCGGGATAATCCGCAGTGAACAGATAGCTGGAAAACAGCTCTTCATCCACATCTCCGGGAGAAATGCTGCCATCCAGGCAGTCGGCGGCAATTCTTTTTGCCGCCTGGGCAATCTCATGACGTCCGGAATAACTCAGGGCCAGATTCAGTATCATCTCGCTGTTGCCGGATGTACGCTCGATTGTATCACGCAGTGTATTGCCAACCGTTTCCGGGAGCCTTGCCAAATCCCCCATGGCCCGAAGAGAGATACGGTTTGAAAGCATTTCATCAAGCTGGCTTACGAGATAGGACTGGAGCAGATCCATAAGGGCGCTGACCTCGGCCTGGGGCCTGCGCCAGTTTTCCTGGGAAAAGGCATAAAGGGTAAGGACCCTTATGCCTATCTCCCTGGCGGCCCTTACCACTTCCCTGACACGTTTGACCCCTTCCCTGTGCCCCATGACACGGGGCAGGCCTCTCTTCCTAGCCCACCGTCCGTTTCCATCCATGATGATTGCCACGTGACTGGGTATGGTTTTGAGCTCTGAAGGGGCGTACACGTCTGTATGTTCTTTCTGTTACCTGGAATCCGGGGACAAGGATGGAAAATATGATTAATGCCAGATCAATTCATTGTGAAACAAAACCCTGCATATCAGGTGCCAAGTTGGCTCACTCCTAAAATTCGAGGATCTCCTTCTCCTTTTCCTGGAGAATATCTTCAATCTCCTTCACATGAGAGTCGGTCAGTTTCTGCACCTCGTCCTGGAGCCTGAACATCTCATCTTCGGAAATTTCCTTGTTCTTCTTCTGTGTCTTGAGTTTTTCAATTGCATCACGGCGGATATTCCTCACAGCCACCCTGGAGTCCTCCGCCATCTTCTTGACGAGTTTTACCAGCTCCTTGCGCCTCTCTTCTGTAAGGGGAGGCACACTGACCCTGATTATCTTGCCGTCATTTGACGGTGTAAGGCCCAGATCAGACTTAAGGATAGCCTTTTCAAGTTCGCCCAGGATATTGGCGTCCCAGGGCTGGACCGTAAGCAGTCTGCTTTCAGGAACGGACACCGATGCGACCTGGTTTATGGGCATGGATGTACCGTAATAATCCACCATAACCCCATCAAGCAGAGCCGCGGAGGCCCTCCCCGTACGCACGTGGGAAAGCTCCTTTTTAAAGGCCTCGATGGCCTTGTCCATCTTCTTGTCAGCTTCTTTCAAAACAGGATTGTTCATATCTTTCCTCCCTGCAAACCGCCCGGCGCCTTATATACCTCAACGAAAGAGTGGCTCGAAAAACAGTTGCACATCCGACTGAACTCAGGCGTAACATTATATTACAGTAGTACCTATTTTTTCACCTGCAAGGACTTTTTCTATGTTGCCCGGAACCTGCATGTTGAAAACCAGCACCGGAAGCTTCGCATCCCTTGCAAGCGATATGGCTGCGGCATCCATAACCCTGAGATTCTTCTCCAGAACCTCGGTGTAGGTAAGAGTGTCAAACCGGCGGGCTTCAGGATTGCTTTCAGGGTCGCTGTCATAAACACCGTCAACCCGGGTGCCCTTGAGCAGGACATCGGCGCCTATCTCCAGTGCCCGCAGCGCCGCCGCCGTATCGGTTGTAAAGAAAGGATTTCCCGTTCCGGCTGCGAATATGATTATGCGCCCCGCATCCAGGTGGCGTAGCGCCCTTGAGCGCACAAACGGCTCCGCCATGCCGCCAAGTTCAATTGCGGACATCACCCTTGCATCGGCTCCATGCCTGGCAAGTGCGTCCTGAAGGGCCAGGGCATTCATCACGGTGGCAAGCATCCCCATCTGATCCGCCGAGGCCCTGTCCATTCCACTGGCAGAGCCGGCGACCCCCCTGAAGATATTGCCGCCCCCCACAACAAGGCCCAGATCAACTCCCATTGCATGGACCCTCCGGAGCTGGAGCGCCAGCTCATCAAGCACGCCAGGAGATATGCCGTAGGGGGAATCTCCAAGCAGGGCTTCTCCGCTCAGCTTGAGCAGAACCCTGTCATATACGGGTTGTGCGCCCGACATTGAACAATCAGCCTCCTACCTGGAACCGTGCGAATCTGTTGACAGTTATGTTCTCGCCCATCTTGGCTACCAGTTCATTCAGGAGATCCTGGATCGTAACATCCGGATTTTTTACAAATGCCTGCTCCAGCAGACAGTTCTCCTTGAGGTATTTCTCGATACGCCCCTCTACAATCTTGTCAATTATATTTTCAGGCTTGCCCGACTCTCTCGCCTGCTGGGAATATATCTCTCTTTCTTTTTCAAGAACATCCTGCGGGGCATCCTCACGCCTGATACAGATTGGATTGGTGGCTGCGATATGCATTGCAAGATCCCTGGCGAACTCTATAAACTGGTCGGTTTTTGCCACAAAATCGGTCTCGCAGTTTACCTCCACCATAACACCGAGCTTGTTGCCGGCATGGATGTAACACTGGACCGTACCCTCGGAAGTCTCACGGCCCGCACGTTTTGCAGCAACGGCAAGTCCCTTTTTCCTGAGAAAATCCACAGCCTTTTCCATATCGCCATCACACTCTACAAGGGCCTTCTTGCAATCCATCATGCCTGCATCCGTGCGTTCCCTTAACTCTTTTACCATTGAAGCGCTGATCTGTGCCATTTTTCTATCCTCCAGCTCTATGTAAAAATGTAAAAATTAAAATTTGACTTTGAAATACCACGTCATGCTCAATGCAAACCGTTGACTGCCCTGCCGCTGCAAACACAAAAAACCCTGGATACCAGCCAAACATGCAAAAAAGCATGACTGCCTGTTCACCGCCTCGTCTGGCCGCCTCAGGCATGCAGAAAACAGTCATACAGGTTGCGGGGATACTGATCCGGGGGTAACGAATTGGAGAAAACTCCGCTCATGCATCAGAATCATAAACCGTTGCCTGATCCCGCAGACAGCACTTTCAACCAGCTTGTTTACCGTGGGGCAGGCGCGGCCAATTCAGGAATACCGACCCGGCAGTACAGGTCAGGCATGGACAATCCAGCAAGGTTTGCACGCCTTGTGCGCGGCATATAAGCAACAAAGGGACAGCTTGAAGCCGGCAACTGTCCCCTGCGGAACCGTCTATCAGCCGGCCGCCGCCTCAGTTGCGGGAGGTACCGCCTCTGCTTCTGCTTCGGCAGCAGATACCGGCTCTGTTGCGGCCTCCTCTTCTTCCTCCTTGTCGCGCTGGGCCTGCATCCTCTCTTCATGAAGCTGTTTGCCCTTGATACATGCGTTTGCCATTAAAGAGGAGATGAGCCGGATAGCCCTGATGGCGTCATCATTGCCAGGAATTATATAGTCAATACCATCGGGGTCACAATTGGTATCAACAATTGCCACAACAGGGATGCCAAGCTTGTTGGCCTCCTTTACGGCAATCTGTTCCTGACGGGCATCCACTATGAAAACCGCAGCGGGAAGACCCGCCATATTCTTTATTCCGCCAATATTCCGCTCAAGTTTCTGGCGTAGCCTGTCCATCCTCAGAATTTCCTTCTTGGGGAAACGCTCGATGGAACCGTCTTCAAACATGCTCTCTATCTTTTTGAGCCTGTCAATACCCTTCTGAATGGTATGGAAATTGGTCAGCATGCCACCGAGCCAACGGTGGTTCACATAAGGCATGCCAGCCCTTGTAGCCTCTTCAAATATGGATTCCTGGGCCTGCTTCTTGGTGCCGACAAACAGTAATTCACCGCCCTGGGCAACGGTTTCCACAACAAATTCATAGGCCACCTTGAACAAACGGACGGTCTTCTGCAGATCTATTATGTAGATACCGTTCCTTGCCCCGAAAATATAGGGCTTCATCTTCGGATTCCACCGCCTTGTCTGGTGTCCGAAATGCACACCGGCCTCAAGAAGCTGTTTCATTGTAACGTAAGCCATGATTCCTCCTTATTTTGTGGTTGTTCCTCCGCCTGGCCTGAATACAGACGCCCCTTTACTGCCCTCTATTCCGTTCACAGACAGCACCACCGGGGCCGCAGGCGTGTTTAGTTGGTTAAAAACCGCGTCTGTTTACCATTTTACCTCTCCTTTGGCAACCCTTAAACATAGGCCGCATCCAAAAACACAAAAAAAATGGCGATCAGGCCGTTGCGGCCTCAGGCCGGACAGTAGCCCTCAGGCATTCATGGCCACTGAACTTCTCAAGCTTCAGGCCCTGCAAACTGTTGAAAAACTTTACTTCAATTTATAAGGTTGTTCTGTTAAAGTTCTGCCCCTGACAGACAGGCACTGACTGGCAGGGTTTTCAAACCGCCGGCACTGTTTTCGCCTGCCTCCCTGCCCGTGGCTGTCAGAAACTGTTGTTGCCTTTTATCACCCAAGGCAGGATTTCAAAGCAAGGCTGAGAGAGGAGTCCCCAACGTGAACGTACACCCAGGTCATCTTACAGAAGAACAGAAACAGGAAGTGCTGAAACGAATCTGGAACGAGGATCCCTCCGTATGGAGTGATGACGCTGAAGTTCAGGAAAAAATCCGCAACCGTCTGGGCTGGCTCAGGTGTGTTCCTGACATGCGGAGCAAGGTTGATGAAATTAAGGAGTTTGCCCGCCAGGTCAAGGAGTCCGGAATAACCGACATTGTTCTGCTGGGAATGGGAGGGTCAAGTTTGTGCCCGCTGGTATGCAGTCAGATCTTCGGCAGCGCTCCTGGCTATCCCTGGCTTACTGTTCTTGACACTACTGATCCGAAGGTTATCCAGGAGACCCAGGAAAGAATAGACATCAAGGATACCCTTTTTATAGTGTCCAGCAAGTCAGGAAGCACCATTGAGGTAAAAGCCCTGTTCAACCACTTCTGGTCCATTGCGGAAAAAACGGTTGAAAACCCCGGCAACCACTTCATGGCCATTACCGACAGGGGAACACCGCTTGAAGAACTTGCCGCTGAAAGGAACTTTCTGAAGACTTTCATCAATCCTTCGGATATAGGAGGGCGCTTCTCTGCCCTTTCTTATTTTGGCCTTGTCCCAGCCGCCCTTATAGGCATGGAAATCGGGGAACTCCTCCGGAGCGCCGCAGACATGATGAAAAAATGCGGCCCTGAAATACCATGGTCAAAAAATCCGGCCGGATTAATGGGTGAGTTTCTCGGCACATGCGCCACCATGGCCAGAGACAAACTTACCCTTCTCGCAGACCCTGCCATAAAACCCCTGTGCCTGTGGATAGAACAGCTGGTAGCCGAAAGCACCGGCAAGGAAACCAGGGGCATGGTTCCGATAGTGGGCGAGACCACGGGAATCCCGAGTTTCTACGGATCTGAACGCTCATTTGTATATATGCGGCTCAAATCAACTCCCGAAGAGGTCTCACTTGATGCATTCATACGGGAACTTGCAGAGGCGGACTTTCCGGCATATGTGATCAAGGTGACTGACCAGTATGAAATCGGGGGGCTATTCTTCCTGTGGGAACTTGTAACCACGCTCATCTGCTATTTCCAGGGGCTGAACCCCTTTGATGAACCGGATGTGCTGCTTGCCAAGACCAAGACCGCAGAAGTTATCGAGTTCTACAAAACAGAAGGGAAGATGCCTGTCAACTTCTGGGTCGATCCCCAGAGCAAGATTACCTTCAAGCCCTCCAAGCTGATTGCGGCCTCCATGAAGGGGTTGACCCGCACCCTCAGGGACATGCTGCTGGTGCTTCCTACCTGGGGCTATCTTGGATTTCTCCCGTACCTCCCCTATGATCCCGAACTGGATGACCTCATACTCGGCATGAGACACATGATAAGACAGGAAAGGGGGTGCGCTACCGTAATGGGTTACGGGCCACGCTACCTGCATTCAGCGGGCCAGGCCTACAAGGGAGGCCCCATTTCCGCCGGTTTTATTATCTTTACCAGGAAACGTAATGTTGATTACCCCGAAATACCCGGCTTCGGCATATCATTCTGGCATATGCAGTTTGCCCAGGCCGCCGGAGATTTTCAGGCCATGGAGGAGAGGGGCAAGAGAGTGGTACATGTCCATCTGCCTTCTGACTACATGCTGGGAATGAAAAGTTTCGCAAAGGTTCTCTCCAGGGCGGCCCGGCTGTAACAACAGACAACCCGGCGGACAGGAAACAGTGCCTGCGGTCGCCAGTGCCCGGCGCTCCAGCACATGGTTGACAGTCGTCCGCCCCCGGACACCAGACATGCACAGCGCAAAATTTTTGGTAGTCATCCTGCTGGTATGTTTTCTCTTTGCCGCGGGTGTGGCAGGTTACATGGTCATCGAAAAGTGGGACTTCATGGACTCGGCCTTTATGACCGCCATATCCCTGACCACGGTAGGTTATTCAGAAGTACACCCTCTTTCCACACACGGACGCCTGTTTACCATTATACTGATTACCGCCGGGGTGGGACTCTTTTTCTACGCGCTTACCGCACTGTCTGAAGCAGTGGTTGAAGGACAGATCAAGGGGTATCTTGAAAAGAAAAAAATGCAAAAAGCCATCTCGAACCTTTCATCTCACTACATACTGTGTGGATATGGCAGGCTCGGCTGCACCATAGCCAGAAGCTTTGCCTCAAGGGGGCTTCCGCTTGTGATCATTGATAACGACCCGGAGATCGCGGAAACCCTTCGGCAAACAGGATATCTCTACCTGCAGGGCGATGCCACCAGCGACGAAATTCTGCTCGGCGCCGGGGTGAAAAGGGCCAAATCCATTATCTGCACCCTTAACTCAGATGCGGCCAACGTGTATGTGGTGCTTATCGCAAGATCAATGAATCCTGACATTTTTATACTGGCGAGGGCCAGTGAAATGAATGTTGAAAAAAGGATGATCCAGGCAGGCGCTGACAAGGTTGTCACCCCTTATGAAATAGGGGCCAAAAGAATGGTTCTCGCCGCACTCCAGCCAACGGTTATTGAATTCCTTGACCTGGCCACGGACACAACAGGCCTGGACCTCAATATTGAGGAAATCCGGATACAACCCGGCTCCGCCATGGACGGGGTCAGCCTGCTGGAAATTGCGCTCAGGGAAAAGACCGGGGTCAATGTCCTGGGTGTTCATCACGAAGGGACCGGATTATCAATGGATTTCAGCCCGAGCGAGATTCTCAAGGGCGGTGACACCATTGTCGCAATGGGCACCAAAGAGGGACTTAAAAAGGTCAGGCAGCTGGCAGGGGTTGAGTGAAAACGACATACGGCCCCTGATATAAAACCGATTTTCGGTTTGAAAGGTATTAACAGACACCAGCTGCCGCTAACAGTGCAGGTGAAATGATAGACAGTTAAAATTCAAGGAGGCAGCATCCATGTGGAAGGCAAAAACAGACAGATGGTATCTCGAACGCATTGTCTGGCTCATTGCAGGCTCAGTGGTGACAACCGGCATCTTGCTGGGACATTTTGTATCACCATACTGGCTTTTCCTGCCGCTGCTTGCCGGATGCAACATGATAATTTTCGCTTTTACCGGCTTCTGCCCCATGGCGATACTGCTTAACAAGCTGGGAGTAAAACCGCTGGGCCAGTCAGAAACCCAGGCGGGCACGGATAAGTGCTGCAAATGACGTTGACATCATGACGAACTGTCTGGAGCCACTGACTCCCGGCAGTGGCAATTTGGCAACTCAATGAACAAGGCGGCACACATCCGTCTCTGTCTGCGGAATGCTGAGGATACAAGGAGGAAATTGCGCACGCATGATCCCTCCGCACCTCGAATGGCTCAAATCCTCAGCAGTTTTGGAAATATCGCATCAGGTCCTTCTGTCTCAAGGATGGCCAGCGCCGGCGGACGCCCGCTTCGTACCGGCCCGGCGCTGCCAGGATTCAGAAACAGCACGTCATCCTTCCAGAAAATCTCCGGCGCATGCGTATGGCCGGACACCACAATCCTTATCCCGGCTGCCGCCGCATCAAGATTCATCCTGAAAAGATCATGAATTACATACAGATACCCGCCATCTGTCTCAACAAACAGCTCCTCAGGCAGGCCTGCTGCCCACGGACCAAAATCACAGTTACCGCGCACTGCCTTGAGAGGCGCGATCTGCAAAAGTGCATCAAGAATTTCAGACCCGCCGCTGTCTCCCGCATGAATTATCATGTCAACGCCCTGAAGCGCAGCCACGGCACCCTTTCTGAGCAGTCCGTGGGTGTCTGAAATTACACCTATCTTCTGCATACTGTTTAATCCATTGAGTAATATGTCTGCGAAAGGCGGCTCCGCCCCTGTCAGCCGGTTATAAACTCGAAAAATTTTACCAGGTCATCTCCCCGGGTCTCAAGCAGCTCCTCAATTTCCGTATCTGAAAGGGGAGCAAGCATGTCAGGATTACCCGGAACCGTTGCGCCAAGGAGAATCCGTTTTATTTCGCCCTTTTCAATGGTTACCGCAACCGCCCTGTCCTGCTCCCCCCTGAAATCTATGCCAAATTCATACTCGTCAAAATCTTCCGGCGGATCGGGCATGTAGCGGCATGTAATGTGAAAGCCTTTGAGTTTTTCACTCTCTCTTACCCTGGAATGGTTCACCACTCTGTCCATGTACACACTGAATCTCTTCATACTATATCCCCCTGAATCTCTCTTTTATTCCATAACTGATGACAACTCTGCAAAATCTACAGCAGTGACGATTTTTCTGCCATATTGAAATATTTTTCCATCTCTTTTCCTGACCATCAACGCCCGAATTTTGCAACGTCTGTCATTGCAATTTATGTGTCCGGGGGTGAAAGAAAAGGGCAGAACAACCTGTTCAGACTGTCAGGTTTTGGCCACCGGGTATACAAGACCTGTGCTACCTGGCCCCTAATCCTGCAAGGAGGCCTGTGACCAAACGCTGACGTTGCTAAAGACAGAGGATCCCCTCCTTGACATGACAGGGGAAATAGTAGAAATTGCCCTGCATGATGACTGTTTTATCAAAAAAATCTTTACCCAAACGTCGATTTCCACAGCGGCGTAATCTGCATGGCTATCGGTACCCGACAAACATGTGTACTGTAATATTCTCCCGGAGGGCTTCCCGGCTGGACAGCCCCATGGAAAGAGAGGCAGGAGGAGCCATCCAGGCGCACAGGGTGTCAACGCCGGATCAATACAGGGCCCCGCTTGCGGGCCTTTGTTCCAATTGATCAGCGCTCTTCATGACGTACTGCCGAGCGTGCCTGGCCAGGGTAAAAAATTGTAAAATATCGGATGCACCAACAATTTGATCTTACAATCAAAAATAGTTGAACTGGATTAACATGCCGCTATTGAGACTGTAATCAGGTTGACTGAATGGGTGTTCAATGTTATCCAGTCTACTTATTTGAAAATCGGCTGGATTTGACATGATTCATAATCTGCCTTTTCAGGCAGGATAATAGCAGGTAAAAGTTTCCACCCTGACAAAAGGCGTGGAACAAAAAATATAAACAACTCAATTTCCTTACAGGAGAAAGGGGGAAAAATGGATCTTATTACATGGGCCCAGCAGAATGCACAGACCGTTTTGGTTTTCGGAGGAATCTCTTTCGGACTTTTTATCGTCATGGTGATCCTCATGATGAAAAAGGGAGGGGAAGCAGAAAAACTTAAGGGGCAGGTTGAAGAACAGTCAAAAAGACTCAGTGAAAAGGAAAGCCGTATTGCCGAATGCCGTGAGCAGATAGAGGCCCTTGAGAAGGAATGCGCCGAAAAGGACAATAAAATCAAGGAAGTGAATGCAAAATTTGATGAATGTGACCAGAAGATCACTGAACAGGCGGCCCTGCTTAACGAGAAAGAGGCGGAATTCCAGAAACTCACCCGGGAACTTGCGGAATTCAACGAAAAGCTCACCACTCTCACCGAAGAGAAGGAAGCTCTCGAAAAAGAGTACACCATTTCCATTCTCTATACCCGCCTCAAGGACATGGATACCGAATTCTACGATGAGTTCACACAAAAGATCCTCAATGGCATTGTGACCATGAATGTTGCCGAGATAGATATCGAAACAGCAAAGGGAATCTTCAACATGGCCCTTGAAGTTCATGACCAGTGGGTGGCGAAACAGAACGCAGCAGCCGCGGATGATGAAGAAGACATTTAGCCCGCAAGCTTCACCGGCCTGAATTGCATGCATGACCCGGCGGGCAGAAACGCTTTTTTTGCTTTCAATCCGGTGTGGCGCCGGGGCTTTTTGTACTACTTCCCGAGGAGAATGACCCATGGACGACAAGAAAACAACTCTCTATCTGGCACTGCTGTGTGTGATCCTCATTATCTGGGGGTCAGTGCTGGATGGCAAGAGAATGCATACCAAGGAAGTTCTTGAAGCTGAAAAAGCGGAACTCCTTTCCACTTTAGACAAGACCAGTGCTGAATACAATGAGGCAAAGGCAAGGCAGGCAGACCTTTCACGCAAACTGACCCAACTTCAGCAGAAACTGAAGGAGGTCAAGGCTGAAAACGCCGAACTCAGGGAACTCAATAAAAAGCTTGAGGCCGAGCTTGAAACGCAGAAGGCAGATGCTGAAAAAAGGGCTGCTTCGGACCAGGCAAAGGCAAGTGACAGCGGTCAGGTTTCGGCTGCCTCACCTGCACCGGCTGCCACTCCGCTACTGGATTCCAGACTAAGGGACCTTGAAAGCAAGGTTGACAGACTCGTTCATGAATGGAATGAGGCGCGGTCGCGCAATGCAGGGAACCAGCAAAACGCCTTTGCCGTATCAGAGCTTCAAAACAGCCTGAACGCATGCAGGGAGCGGGTCAGCCGCTATCAGCAGGATGCTGGAGAAGCCGCAATGCTCAGGTCCAGGATTCGCCAGCTTGAATGGGAACTTTCCTCCCGCACCCAGGAACTGTGGAACACGAGGCTCAGCATGTCGGCAGACCTGGATGCATGCACCAGGAGGCTGATGGAGGCATCCATGCCAAAACCAGGGCAGGTCATGCCGGCACCACGCAACCTTCGGCATGCCGAGGCAGGACAATCTGCAAAGGCAGAAGCCTGCCAGTGCAGGGGACAGAAACAGAACCAGGATTGTAAAAACTGTAAAAAGGCGGGAGATAAAAGCCAGGCATGCAAATGCCAGAACTGCCCCAGAATCAAAAAACTCAGGAAAAAACTGCTGGCCTACAGCAGCCGGATAGAGGCCCTTCAGCAACAACTCTACTCTTCTAACCTGCAATCCCTTAAAGAGATAGAAGAACTGAAAAGGGCCCTGAAGGAAAAAAATGATCAGTGCCTCCGGCTGCTTGGCGCAAAAGCAAACAACGCACAGCCCGCAGCCTCGCATGCAGAGCAGACAAAACAGCTGTCAGAAGAGCTGCAAAGCAGGCAGAAAAAGCTATCCGAGGTCTCAGCCGAGCTGGAACAGTATAAAAAGAATACAGAAGCACTGCTTGAGCAGATAAGAGAACAGAGAGCCGAGATCAGACGCCTCAAGGAGGCCCAAAAATAGCGGCAAGGCAATCTCCTTGCCAGGGCCAGGACAAGTGCATCGTCCCGTACAGGTGCGGACAACCCTGCAGGCGTTTGTCCGCGCCTTCTTGATTTCGCTTCCTGAAACAGGATCAATGACTGCGGAAGAAAGCGCCACATGACAACCTGGAAAATCCATCCTATCGTTGCCGGAACCAAGGTGTTTGACAAGGGCATGATGACCTATCAACACGATTACGGCAAAACATATACCATTCCCATCTATACCTGGTACCTGGAAGGGCCTGAACATCATGTTCTGGTGGATACCGGTGAGATGCACCCTATCAGGTCTGAAGACAGGGAGAAGGCAATTGGTGGGGAGATTAACACATTTGAACAAGGACTTGCCAGATTCGGCCTATCTCCTGAGGACATAGATATAGTTCTGCACACTCATCTTCACAACGATCATTGTGAAAACGATTACAAGTGCTCAAACGCTCTATTTTATGTTCACGAAAAGGAGCTTGAGCACATCACCGCTCCTCATCCGCTCGATTTCCGCTATCTTGAGGATTTTATATTTGAAGTACGGGATGCCGGACAGATTCGCCCTGTCAAGGACAAAAGAGAGGAAATATTGCCTGGAATAGAGATGGTACATACCCCTGCCCATACCCCTGGAGGCATGTCCATCGTAATCAATACAGAGAAGGGCAAGGCAATCATAACCGGTTTCTGCTGCCTGATGGAAAATTTCTACCCGCCCAAAAGCATTACAGCCATGGAGATGGAAGTCATTCCCCCGGGCACCCATGTAAATGTCTATGAAGCATATGATATATTGCTCAGGATTCGGGAAGAGGCCGATATTCTGATTCCTCTCCATGAGCCTGAATTTGCGTCTGTCCATACTGTCCCTTAAGCTGTTCCCACATTAAATGCACTGCTTGCAATAACCATTTATCTAAATTATCATCCGGCCTCATGCGAGAAGGACGGCACAAGGACATCCGCTGCCGCCTGATTCCGGCTGGCTACCGCTCATCTGAACTTTTCACAGACGATTTACATCCATGTTTTGCACAGCCTCGGGGTACTGGCACGGACTGTCTGTTTTTGATACCGCCCTTCTCCAGAATGCAGCTTGATATATTTTTTCAAATCCGTGCAATTTCCCTTGTATCTGCCTGAAGGGCAGTGCAAGGCAGCAATAAGAACAAAAAAAGGAAGGAACTCTGCCTTTGGATATTTCAATGATCTTGGTGCCTATTGACTTTTCTGACTGCGCCCTCAACTCACTCAGATACGCAACGGAAACGGCTGAGAAAAATGACTCTTCTCTTGTATTATTGCATGTTGTTGACTCAAGAGAAGCCAAGCGTATCGCAGAATACACAAAGGAACCACTGACTGAAGTAACCGCCCGTTTGAAAAACCAGGCTGCCCAGATGTTCAGGAGATTTCTCTCCGAATGGAACAAAAAGGACAGGATAAAGGAGACTCTGGTTTCATGCGGCCCGCCATTTCAGGAGATAGCTATCAAGGCACGGGAAATTGATGCTGATATAATAATCATGGGCGGCTATGGCAGCAGGGGAAAGGGGCAGATTGATGAAATCTTTTTCGGCAGCACTGTTGAAAAGGTCATTCGCCTCCTCCCTTGCCCTGTTCTGTGCGTACCTGTCGACTGGCCTGAGGAGGATATTTAACCATTTTGTACAGGCGCTGTGACAGGAGCCTGTTTAAAGGACGCATCACGAGCCGGGCGAACTCTCTACCCGGGCCGTTTCATATATTCGCCTCCACTTTCTTTTGCCAGGGCGGTAATGAGCTCTACCTCTCCCTTGCCAAGACCGGTGGCATCAGAAATTTCCTCTATACCCATGCCGTTGCGCCACATGTCCAGCACCCTGGCCTGCAGCCCGGTCTCATCAGCCTGGCGCATCCGGGTAGAATTCCTGGTATCACTTTTGGAAGCAGAAACAATATCCTGGATATTTGCTGCAATACGGGACTGCTCCTCCACGGTACTGTTAAGACGGCGGCAGAGCTCTTCGCTCTCCTTGAGAGCAGAGACTATTTCTGAAAATTTTTCAATATCAAAATTTGAAACGCGTCTCAGCAGGATCAGAACTATCAAAATCAAAACGATATCCAGAACTACCTGGGCGCCTGCAAGCAGAACCGGTATTGTAAGTGGCATTTCCATATTAAACAAATCAGTTATACCTCGCTGTGACAGCTTGATCGGTTCTGCAAAAACCGGAATTTATCTTGTCTGCATTAATCCTTGTTTCGACCAATTCGAGTCGGCGCAAGCAGCAGCGGGAAGACGCTGACTGATACCCTGACGGATTACCTTAATGCATCCACATTCACATTAAAAGTCCACGGCAGGCAATTCTTTTTATGGCTTTCACGCAGGAGAAGGGGGCGCTTCTGATGGGAGGGAACAAGATACGGACGGATGCGTCATATACCGAAAAATTTCAATCCGGACTCAACGGTTGAAAACGGGGGCACTTCACCGCGCACTACTGTCAAATCATGAGGCATGGCTCCGGACTCCTGATTAAAAACCGATGCTTTCATGAATTTAAGCTCTATGCCCAACTTGCCAGCGTCGCGCACAAGGGCTGCAAACTCCCTGCCCCGCTTCTTTTCGGTAACCACCACCACCGTTCCGTTCTGTGGGCTTGCAAGCACACTGGTCAAACTTATTCCAGCACCTTTCAAGCTTTCCCATGCACTTATTGCAAATAGACTGACAAGCTCTGCCTCGTGCCTGAAAAGTCTCATAATTGGCTCGGCCATTACGTGCCTTTCATTGATGAAAAGGCCGTTTGACCAGCGGCCCTCCCTTCGGAGAATGACTCCCTGCTTCCGCAGGGCCTCCACGGCAGGACGGATGGCTCCCCATGACATTCCGCCTTTTTCGGCAACCTGCCGCGCAGTAATGCCAGGGGTGCTTATGACCTCCCTGAGCACAGAGACCCTGGCCCTGGCCCCAAGAACATTCTGAATTATCTGAATCTTGTTTCTCATGGTCTCTTGAACAGGGCCTGACTACCGGCAAATAAGCCTCTTTCGGCCCCTGGATTCTCTGGTAATATCAAAATCACATTCATTTCCTTCGCGGGCGCATGAACCTTCACCTGTCTCCGGCCTGACAGCCGAGCAAAACCTGACCTGTCAAGGCGACAAATATCATGCCAGGCAAGCCGATGCATCCGCCTGACTGTTTTTTACTTTTCGACAAAAAACCCCTCACCTTTAATTTTGCAACATGGACCATCCGGAACAGAACCTATTTTCCGGCGGAAACGGATGTGAAGGGGCATGGGAAAACAGGATTATACAATGGCCCGCCGCATTGACCTTGACGGCAGGCTCCAAAATATCCCAACGTCAGAATTCACCTGCCGCTATGGAGCGCAGCGGAATAGCGGTCAGGTGCAATGAATTGTTCGCTTCTTCTTTTTATATTTCAATGAATTACACAACTTCTACTTTTAAAGTTTTCCCTAATGCCTGAGCAATCTTTTCCAGTGTTGATAACTTTATATCTTCAGCATGGTTTTCAATCCTGGAGATAGCTGATTTTTTTGTGCGGAGTTTCCGGGCAAGTTGTTCTTGGGTTAATCCAGCTTCTTCTCTAGCTAATCTTAGCATGGCTCCTATTTTAAATTGCTGATATCCAGATTCATAATGAGTTGCAAAATCAGGATCAATTGCTTTGCGTTTTTCAATGTATCTCTGAAGATCACTCA
>JALVQQ010000257.1:0-6560 GCA_027025395.1 Deltaproteobacteria bacterium
TGCGGCTTCCTGCTGCTGCCAGGATGCCTGTTCCCGCTGCTGCCTGCGGTATGAATCGTGTCTTCTCATTCCGCCAAACAGCCCGCCGGTAGCCGCGCCAATGGCCGCTCCCTTGCCTGCGTCGCCAGCAATGGCGCCGGCGATTGCACCAAGCGCCGCTCCCCGTGCGGCTCCCCTTATCACTCCGCCTTCCGGAGCTGTATTTGCCGGAGGCGGGGAGGAGGGCGGCGGAGGGGCTGCCGGGTCAAAGCCTGTCTGGTTTACGGCCCAGCGATAACATTCACCCTTGTCCCGTTCAATCTGTTGCGGACTTTGCCCCTTTGACGGATAGATATACATGCCGGCTGAAACCATGCATGGAACCGCCAGGCAGACGGCGATTGCCGCAGCCACTGTTTTAATGCTGGTGAACATTTTTTTATCCTCCTGATGTAAGTGCTCATGCCGCGGCTATGCGTCCGTGACGCTTGCCCCGGCATGCACAGCGTTATCAAACCGTTTGCGATGTACCAAGTACACTTTCCCATACTATCATTGCGCTGACTTGTTGAGAAGACAGCATGGAAATTTTCATGAGTTGTTCATGGACGAAGCGCCTGTTAAGGTAGGCCGAAAAAATCCATGCCATTTAACCATGCAATGATTAATGAAATTTTCTGCCTGTCTGCAGCAGAATAAGCGGCATGATTAAGGGGGATTTCATGAAGGCGGACATATCTCCGGTTGAGATACGTATCACTGGAAAGCTTCTTGATGCAGTTGCCGAGGAGATGGGAATAGTGCTGAGAAAGTCGTCTCTGTCTCCAAATATCAAGGAGCGCGGGGATTTGTCCTGCGCTGTTTTTGATGCGAGAGGGAGAATGCTCGCCCAGGCTGCCCATATCCCGGTTCACCTCGGGGCCATGCCGCTTACCGTGGAGGCCCTGCTTAAACGGTTTGAATTTGCGCCGGGTGATGTGATTATCACCAATGATCCATTTTCAGGGGGTACCCATCTGCCTGACATAACCCTCATGCAGGGGGTTCATGTGCCGGGTTTTGGGAAGGGGCCGCTGTTTTATATTGTAAACAGGGCGCATCATGCAGACGTGGGCGGGGTCACCCCTGGATCAATGCCCCTTGCCACATCAATCGAAGACGAAGGGCTGCTGATAAAGCCTGGGTATATTGTCAGGGCAGGGAAGACTGATTCGGAATTTTTGAACCGTCTGGTGCAGGGCATGAGAAACCCGGCTGAAAGGGAAGGGGATCTCATGGCCCAGCTCTATTCGCTTGAACGCGGAGCCGCCCGGCTTTGCGAGCTTGCAGAAGGTTTGGACCCGGAGGGCCTTTCCGCCAGGTGCCAGCTGCTGCTTGATTACGGCATGCGGGTTATGGAGGATATAATAGATGAAATGCCTGACGGGACCTTTGCTTTTGCGGATTATCTTGATGATGACGGCCTGACCGATGAGCCTGTCCGCATTGAAGCGGCCCTTGCAATAAACGGCAAAAGGGCGGTGGTTGATTTTCGAGGCAGTGATTCACAGGTGAAAACCGGGCTGAATACCGTTCGCAGCGTTACCTGCTCGGCAGTCTATTACTGCTTTTTCTGCCTTGTGGGCCAGGACCAGCCGGTCAATCATGGAAGCCTCCTGCCTGTCGAGATAAAGACCCGCTGGGGAACCGTTGTTGACGCCATGCCCGGTTCGCCAGTGGCAGCCGGGAATGTTGAAACATCCCAGCGTATTGTTGATGTAGTGCTTGGGGCCATGTCCCAGGCAATGCCGGACAGGGTGCCAGCCGCCTCGTGCGGAACAATGAATAATATTGCGATAGGAAGCGCCGGGAGCCGCGGCGCTGAATTCGCGTACTATGAAACCATAGGAGGGGGGATGGGGGCAAGGCCCGGAGCGGACGGCCTTTCTGCCGTCCAGGTCCATATGACAAATACCCTGAATACCCCTGTTGAGGTGATAGAACAGGAATATCCCATGCACATAACCGAGTATGCCATACGCCGCAATTCCGGCGGCCATGGGGATTACATGGGGGGAGACGGTATCCGCAGGCGTTACCGTTTTCTTGCGCCCGCAAGCGTAACCCTGCTTACTGAAAGACGCAGGCTGGCTCCTTACGGACTAAGGGGAGGCGGCCCTGGCAAAAAGGGCAGGAATATATTTTACAAAAAACAGGACGGCCGTAGCGTGGAGCTTGCGGGAAAGGTTCACCTTGAGGCAGAGGAAGGCGATGAACTCGTACTGTTTACCCCGGGTGGAGGGGGACTGAATAATCCAGGATGACACGGCGGTCAAATGGGCGGCCCGCAGCAGAAGTGATAACCCGTCATAGTGATGAGCCCGTCATGATGAAAAAAACGGCATGGCCAGGTTCAGCCCCTTGACAAGAGAGGCTCAAGAGTGCAAGTTGCAGATCTGAAAGATGAGTAAGGCCGTTTTTCCCTCGGGAACTTGCCGCTTTTCTTCGCAGGTAGCCCGAGTACGATTCTATGCTCCACTTGCGGGATAAGGCTGATGTGGAGGGCTGATTGAATTCAGTTGCAAATTTTGTATGTCAGCCTGATTCCTGGCGTCCGGTCTGCCGGCGCCGCCGGGGTGAAAATATTTATATGAAAGGATTTTTGCAATGAAGGTAATGATTACGGACCCCATTGCCCCTGAGGGTGTGGAGATATTGAAGGAGGCGGGGATAGAGGTGGAGGAGAGGCTGGGCCTTTCTCCCCAGGAGCTTCTTGAGGCCATAAAGGGCGTTGATGGCCTTGTGATCAGGAGCAATACCAAGGTAAACCAGGAAGTTGTAGATGCCGCTGACAGGCTGAAGGTGGTGGGACGCGCCGGAACCGGCCTTGACAATGTGGACATACCGGCCTGTAACAAAAAGGGCATTGTGGTAATGAACACTCCCGGGGGGAACACCAATTCCGCCGCGGAGCACACCATTGCAATGATGATGGCGCTTTCCCGTCACATTCCCCAGGCCACTGCCTCCATGAAGGCCGGAAAGTGGGAAAAGAAAAAATTTCAGGGACAGGAGGTGGCTGGCAAGACGCTGGGCATAATAGGAAGCGGGCGTATCGGAACCATAGTGTGCCAGATAGCCCAGGGCATGAAGATGAAGACACTTGCCTATGATCCCTATGCCCGGGCCGAGGTCCTGGAAAAGTTTGGCATTGAGCTGGTTGACCTTGATACACTGCTTGAAAAGGCTGACTATATTTCGGTTCACACCCCGCTGACCGATGAAACCCGCGGGATGCTCAACAAGGAGCTTTTTGACAGGATGAAGGATGGCGCAATGGTGCTTAACTGCGCCAGGGGCGGCATTGTAAATGAAAAGGATCTTTACGATGCCCTTACTGGGGGCAGGCTGGGCGGCGCTGCTCTTGATGTTTTTGAAAACGAGCCAACTACCCTTGAGCATCCGCTGCTTGCCCTGGACAATTTTATTTGCACGCCTCACCTTGGGGCATCCACCAGGGAGGCGCAGGAAAATGTAGCCGTGGCGGTTGCACGGCAGATAGCCGACTATCTTACCAGGGGAGAGGTGAGAAATGCCGTCAACGTTCCGTCTGTCAGCAGTGACCTCCTTGTGGTGCTCAAGCCGGTTCTGAACCTGGCCGAGAAGATGGGCACGTTCCAGGGCTATCTTGCTGACGGTCCCCTGGAGGCCGTGACCATAAGTTACCACGGAGACATATCCGAGCTTGATACCGCTCCGGTCACAATCTCCGTTCTCAAGAGCCTTCTTGCTCCGGTGCTGAAGGAGGATGTAAATTTTGTAAATGCGCCGGTCATTGCCCAAGAGCGCGGAATAAAGGTTACGGAGTCAAAGAGCAAGACATCCGAGGATTTCAACAACCTTCTCATCCTCACCGTAAAGACCGCAAGGGGCACGCATACCGTTTCCGGCACCATTTTCGGCAAAAAGGAGCCTCGAATTGTAAAACTCAATGATTTCAGGCTGGACGCGGTTCCTGAAGGACACATGCTGCTTATATTCAACGAGGACCGTCCCGGCGTTATTGGAAGGATAGGCACCACTCTCGGGGAGGGAGGCTACAACATCTCCAGGATGCAGGTCGGTCAGGACACGGATCATCATAAAAACGTAATCCTGCTCACCACTGACGAGAAGGTAGGGGATGACCTGCTTGAAAAGCTTCGCGCCCTTGATGGCGTGGGAGGAGTGGTTGCAATAGAGCTGTAGCCCTGCTCATCATAAACTTCATGGGTTCAGGTGAAAAAATCAGGAGTGCCTTTATTAGAGGCGCTCCTTTTTTGTTTGCCCCGCACGGCCGGCAAAGGCCGTGCCGTCAAAAGTTGGTTTCAGTCATAAAACGTCCACCTGGTTCGTTAGATGATATGAAATATTTGATCATATGGCATAATAGACCATATGGCAAATGCGAAATTGGTTTGTCCATCGAAAATGATCTATCCAGATGGTGCCATAAGGGAGATGGTGATATGGCAGCTGCCAAGAAAATCAGCAGAAATGCCTCATGCCTTAAAATATCGTCTCTGTTATTGCGATTCAAAGGGAAACTGCCTGGTTCGATATGATAATGAAACGGGCAAATGGGATCATAGACATATCAAAGGTAAAGAAGAAAGTTATAATTTCACCAGTGTAGAACAGTTGGTTAAAGACTTCCAAAATGATATTGATAGCTTTAGGAAGAATCTATGAAAGAAAAAATATTTAAATTGGTTTAGCTACAGAAAGTGAAGTTAATAGGGAATTTATTGAGGCCTGGCATAAGGCAGAAAAAGAAGAGATTGAACTCCCGGAAGAGCGACTTTATTTTATGGAACCATCGAATTTTTTCCAGGTCCTGACAAAGCGTCGAATTGCCTTGTTAAAAGTATTACACAACCACGGAATATCCAGCATATGTGAATTAAGTCGGCTATTGAATAGAGATTACAAGAACGTGTATCAAGATGTGCAGTTATTAAAGAAGGCGGGATTAATCCATCAGGATATGGCAAAGAAAATATATGTTCCTTGGGACAAAATAAGGGCAGAGATACCTTTAGCAGCTTAAAAAATAAAAATTTAAGCATCTTGCAATTGGGGGCACTTGACCGTTATTCCGCTGCGGCCTTCGGCCTTGCTCCATATCGGCAAGTGCCCCTGGACGTTATGATTTTATGGGCCCACTCCACCACGCTTCTTACCCTGGGCGCCGCGAGTTTCATTGCCGTTTCATAATCAGCCCATGCAAAGGCGTCATGTTCAGGCTTGCCAATTTCGGGATTGACCGGGAGGCGGACTGTTTCCGTGCCTGTTTCGGCTATATAGTAGCGGGCTATTTTGCTCCTGTTGTTATACGGCCCTGTATCCCTGCTGGCATATCCCCACCTGAAGGCGAGGTCATTAATGGTTGTCTCCTCTTCCGTCTCCCTTATGGCCGCATGAACAGGGTCTTCACCCTGTTCAACAATCCCCTTTGGAAAATCCCAGAAGCCGTCTGAACACAAAAGGAGGAAAAGCCATTTTCCCCCTTTTTGTCTGCAAACTGCAACTCCGGCGGAAAGTGTTTTGAAACGTGATCTGTCAGGACAGGATGTTTTTTTTGACTTGTCAATACGCATCTGTTATTCCAGAATAAAAGAACGAAATATTTCAATATGACCTGATTGGTATTAAATTATGTAATTATTTTATTATGTTATGAAAAACAGGTTGATTGGACAAAAATAATGACGCTTTCATATACGCCAAGCAGGAATATACTGGTTTCTTTTCTGGCAAGGACCGCCGTCGCATTGTTGCTGATGACAGTAATGGCAACGGTTTTTTCCTACTGGTTTGAATATTACAATTTCAAGCAGCAAGCGTATCTCAATTTCAGAATCAATACCTGGGACATTTTCAGGAACCGCAATCCATTAAGCCAGGAATCCGAAATACACGATATCAAGAGTTATATCAACAGCCGGATGAAAGTTGACAGGCTTATTCAGGAGATAGTCCTGTATGATGAAAATTTTTCTCCTGTGTACAAGGCGGTAAGGCCAGGGTTCAAGCCCCGTGGCCTTGAGCCAGCCACGGCAAGGGAACGAGCCGGGAATCTGAAAGGGGTGGACATCGAAGTTTCAACGCTGGGATATTGTCCATGTATCCGGATTGCCGCGCCGGTCAGGAACGGGGAGGGCCGGCTGATAGGTTACGTCGAGGCGGTAAAAAAACTGTCAGAAGCTGATTTGGCCTTTTTCAGGCGGAGACAGCTTATAACCATTTCCGCCAGCGTAATTCTGGTGCTGCTTGTGGCCGGTATTATGCTGCCCCTGGTTATAAGGTCGTTCAGACAGTTGCGTCAAAATGAGGAAATGCTGCTTGCAAGCAATCTTTTTGCACTCAAGTCGCTTGGCGAGGCCGTGGCACTCAGGGACAGTGATACAAGTCTTCACAATTTCAGGGCAACCCTGTATGCCATTGCGCTTGGCGAGGAGCTTAAACTTCCGCGTCCCGCCATGCAGGCCCTGATCAAGGGCGCTTTCCTGCACGATATAGGGAAAATCGGAATCCCGGATGACATACTTTTGAAGGAGGGG
>JALVQQ010000257.1:6570-9631 GCA_027025395.1 Deltaproteobacteria bacterium
AAGACGCATGTGGATTTGGGGGCAGAGATTATGAAAAAAGAACCGTGGCTTGGAGACGCCCTCGATGTCATTTTCAATCATCATGAACGCGTGGCGGGCGACGGTTATCCACGCGGGATAAAAGGTGAGGAAATTCCCCTGAGTGCCAGGATATTCGCCATTGTGGATGTTTTTGACGCCCTTACCTCTGACCGTCCCTACAGGGAGGCCTGCAAGCTTGAAAAGGCCTTGGAGATGATGAAAGAGGGCTCAGGAACCCATTTCGACGCCGGGCTTCTTGAAATTTTTTTCAGGATTGCACCCGAGCTTTACAGGGACATAGCCCATCTTGACAAGGATGTGCTTGAGCAGCTTCTCAAGGAAAAAGTAGATGACTACTTTATATATTGCTGATATTGGCCGGGAACAGGCGGATCGTCGGCATGTCAAGGAGGCGGCAGGATTCTCCTTTATGGAAGCTGTCTGCACGTCTTCCAAGGGGTTATCCCTTGCAAGCCGCAGCCAGATGCAGTGAATTACAGCCAGAATGGAAAATTGCGCCGGTTCGATCCTCATTGTTGAAGATGATCCTTTTCTTGGTCCAGGTCTTGTCCGCTTCCTGGAGAAGAAGGGGTATGACGCACGCCTTGAGAAAACAGGCGCAGGTGTCCTGAACCACATTGACCGCATGCTGAAAGGCTTTGATATTTTTGTCCTGGATCTCATGCTGCCGGATATCCCGGGTGAGGAGATACTGAAAAGGACAAGGGAGCTGGCGCCCGAAAAGCCTGTTATCATACTCACTGCCAAAGGCGAATTGAAGAGCAAGGAAGAGTGTTTCACAATGGGCGCTGATGACTATCTTGTAAAGCCCTTTGAGGTCATGGAGCTTCTTTTCAGGATCAAGGCGCTTCTGCGCAGGTCCGGCCTTGCCAACTGCGTAAGAATCGGCGGTGCGCGCCTTGACATGAACAGCGGAACTCTCATTACGGACGACAGGGAGTATGTCCTTTCCCGGCGCAGCCTTGCGCTTTTGGGCTGTCTTGTTGAAAATCGCGGCAGGGTTGTTTCAAAAGAGGAGATAATGAGCGCGGTCTGGGATGATACCGTGGTTACCGAGGAAAGTATCAGAACCTATATAAAGGAACTGCGCAAAATGCTTCCTGACAATGCCATAAAAACGTACAAGGGACGGGGTTATTTATTAAACTGAAGGAAAAAACAAAACTTCTTTTATATTTTACCGCCATACTCATAACCGGCTTTATAATTCTTTATGCCGGCATCTTCGCCTATTACTGTTTTGACCAGATAAATGCCGGGTGCGGGCCGTATGACCGGCGCATCAGGGACTTTGCAGCAAATCTTTTTCTGTGGGAACTGGTCTCCGTTTTTTCAATTACCTACCTGTTTTATAACCTGATTTCCATTTATGAAAGGCACAAGCAGGAAACCCAGGCATTCCTCAAGATCATTCTGAAGGCCGTATCCCATAAATTCGGCAACTTCCTGGCCGGACAGAAGATCAATCTTGCACTGTTCAGGGAGTTTGGGGACGAACAGGACCTTGAAAACATGGAACTGTCACTGGGGGTCATGGAATCCGATCTTTCCCAGGTGCTGAAGCTTATTGAAAATTTTCAGGCCGCGCATCAGGAGTCTGACGTTGTGGATGTTTCCGCGCTTGCAGCAGAGCTTGCAGGTGAATATTCATGCATATTCGGACGGCGCAAGCTCAGAATAAGGACCGGCAAGGCCAGCATCCGCTTCAGCGCCCTCAGGCTCAGGGTAATTCTTTCAATCCTTTTTGAAAACGCATTCAGATATTCCGCCAGCAGTGTCCGGTGCCGGGCCGGGGCAGCTGGCGGGAAAGTCTATATATTCATCAGTAATGACCTCCAGCCTGCTCCTACCAGGAGCACGGGTCTCGGTTTGCATATCGTGAGGGATCTCATGCGGGATAACGGGCCTGAATTGAAAGTCAAAAAGAAAAAGGGCCGCTACTCTGTAATGCTTTCATGGGACAGACATGTATTCAAGGCATAACATGCTGAAATAATTTTTTAAATTGCCTTGTATATTACTTTTCACGGTAAATTCACGCAAGTTCAAGCCACAGGCTGACGATACGATATAGAGAGGCGGTTCGCTCAGGCCCGGCTTGTTTTCAAATTCAACATGGCGGAGATGATTTTATGATCAGGAAAATGTCTGACAACTGGAGCAGGGGGCTGTTCCGCACCCAGGATGCTGGCTTCTCGCTTATCGAAGCAATGATTGTCGTGGTGATGATAGCCATAATGGCGGCCTGGGGGTTCCCCCAGGTTATGAAAATCATGCCCAGATACAGGCTTAAGGAGGCTGCAAGAAGCGTTTATCAGAATGTCCAGCTGGCCAAGATGACGGCCGTCAAGGAGGGCTCTCCATGTGTGGTGGTCTTTTCCTCAACCGGCTACACGCTTTTCCTTGATTTGAATCAGGATTTTGTAATGGATGCCTCTGACAAGGTGATTAAACAGGTCAACTGGTCGGAATTCAAGGACGTGGCCATGAGCTCCTGCAACCTGCCCGGCTCCATGATCGCCTTTACCCCTGATGGCCGCACCATGAACAATACCGGCGGCCTGGGTATGGGCACAATCGTGCTTCAGAGCAATGCGGGGGCAGGCAGTTTGAGTATTGTCATTAGCAGCGCGGGCAATGTGAAAGTGGGGTAAGCCTTATGAAATCAGGATCATTTTTCTCAAACAGTAAGGGTTTCACTGTAGTGGAGCTTCTTGTAGTGCTTGTAATATCCATGTTTATAATTGCCGCTGTATTTTTTACAAGCAAGTCCCAGGAACACAATCTTTCAACACAGGACAGGATTGTTGAGCTTCAGGACAACCTGCGCGCAGGCGTGACCATCCTTGAAAAGGATTTGCGCATGGCAGGGTATGATCCCATGTGCCTGTCACCCCCATGTACCGGTTTTGTAACAGCCACTTCAGGCAACTTTTCAATCACCATGAAAGATCCCTTTTCCACAAACGCCACGGACACGGTTTCATACGCCCTGTACGACTATCAGAGTGATGGCGAC
>JALVQQ010000258.1 GCA_027025395.1 Deltaproteobacteria bacterium
TACTGGACATGCCTGAAGACAGCGATGAAAAAACAAGGATTCGGGTACTCGAGGAGGCGAGAGGTATTTTGGCTGGTTCCCTTGGCAGGCCAGGATCGAGCGGATATTTCCTCTCCGCCTCGCCCCACGGCGCGGTTACCCCAACCAGGGCCGCGGTTACCGGCCAGTTCATCGGCAAGGTACTTGGGGCAAGAAACAGCATTATTACCGTGGGCGGTGGAATCATGCCCGCCAACGGGGACAGGCTGCGCCTGGTGAACAATGCCGCTGACCGCCAGGAGGCATTTACATGCAGGGGAATCAATCCCCTGGAAAACAGGGATGGCGTCTTTGAAATCGTTCTGCCGGACGGTTTGCAGGCAGGCAAGGGAGACCTGGTTTTCAGGACAGATATGGCCGGAGGCAGGGGGGCATCCGGAAAACCTCAATGGTTGAGGGAAAACTCGCCTCCGGCCAGTCTGATGAAAGAGACAAGGAAGAGGGCGCGGCAGGTACTGGAAGACGCCAGATACGGCAAAGCCGGGCACTGCCGAGCCGCCGGGCGCATGGAGGATTCCCCTGCCGGCAAAACCCGCAGGCGAACAGTGCGCCAGGCGCCGCTATGGGTCAGAATACGCGGCCTTGGCCAGCTGGACATGGCCAGATCGCTCCGGCCCGAAGGCATTATCATTACGGTTTCGGAAACCGCCCTGAAGAGGCTTTCGGGCCGGAGGGGCGAGATGTTCCAGAAGATGGAGGTGGTATGGTCACTCCCTCCGGTAATACACGAAGAAAAAATACCGCTCTACCGCAGGCTTGTCACCACCTTGATAAAGCAGGGATACCGGAACTTCATGGTTGCGAACCTCGGCCATGTCCACATGCTGGGGACCATAAGGGCAAGAGGGTCGTCAGCCGTTAAAATGTTCGGAGACTACACACTCAATATCATGAACTCCCAGGCCGTAAGGGCCGCAAGGGATTCAGGCATTTCAGTGCCCCAACTTTCAATGGAAACGGATGAAGCCAATGCCGCCGCGGTCCTTGGCGCATGTCCGCGTCCGCTGTTTCTCACAGTCTTTGCATGGGTTCCCCTGTTTACCTCCAGGCTCAATCATTCCTCATACGCAAAGGGCAGGCCAATACGCAGCAGCAGGGGCGAAACCCTTTACTGGCAGAGGGGAAACGGGGCGAACATACTGGTTGCGGACCGGCCATTCTCAATAATGAAACACCGGAACAGGCTCTCGGAAATGGGCTTTTCCGCGCTTGTGGCAGACCTTTCCAACTGGCCTGCGGCCAAAAAGACGGGGCGGGACAGGGGCAAGAAAAACCGGCTGGAAGACTTTCTCATGCGGGGCCGGGAATTCAACTTTTCATCACGGCTGTGGTAGTTTAACCTGTCAAGATACCAGCGGGCTGCCTGGTGGCGGTCTGTCCGGAACGTCGGCATTACCGGCAGGTTTGGTTGCCGCTTGCCAGGCGACCCCGGGCCTGTCCGCAACGGTGGCCGCGCCCCCAAGCAATCCTCTTGATTTCCTGGCAGGAAGGTATCGGTTTTGATGCATAATGAACGTACCGGTTCATGGTTTTACCTGGCAAAGGTTCTGAAATGGGCCACTGCCGCTACTTTTTCTGTCATCCTCCTGATAACGGTCCTGTTTTACGCGCTGCTTTCCTCGTCAGCTCTCAGGCATTTCATCTTTCCCCTTCAGGCGGAATGGTCGGGAATAAAACTTGCCTGCCATGATTTTCTGGCAAGCGCACCTGGAACGCTGGTGCTGAAGGGGATCAGGGCCAAGGGGAAAAACTTCAGCCTTGACATCCCGGAGGCCGCTGTTGGATATGCACTTTTCCCGCCGGCCATTACCACCATTGCGGCAGAGAGTCCGCGCCTCAACATAAAATCTGCTGAACCAGGCAACAGCACAGCCGCCCCGGGCCTGCTGCCCCAAAAGGCGCTTTCAAAGGCGCTTTCACTCGCAAGAATCAGGCATGGCAAACTTTTTTTTCTGAATGACAAAATCAGACTGGACATTGGCAACATCAACCTTGCCCCGGTTGCTCCTGAATCGGCAAGGCGGCCATCAATCCTTGCATACGGCACCGCGGATTTCAGGGCAGAGATTGGCGAACAGGCCCTGAAGGGCAGCGCCGCCATCTCCGTGGAGCGTCAAACCTGCCTGATGCACGTGGTGTCAAACCTCGCCGTCATTCTGCCAGGACATGCTCCCATTGCTATGGAGGCCGAGATTCAAACAGGTCTTGCCGCCCTGGAGCAGGGAATAGTCATCGGCAGCATAAAGGTACGGGATGCCCTGCCGCTGCTTCCCGGTTCTCTGGCCGGCTCTGTCCGAGCACAGGGCCGGGAAGGCCTGCGCCACGCCTCCGGTGCCTGCCGCGCGGAGGTGTCTGCAAAACTTAAGCTGGACATGAAACAGGGAACAACACTTGAAGGCCGTGCCAGTCTGCCTCTGTGCCTGCTTCCCTCCAGCCTTGGCGTTTCCGGGGAACTTCCCGTCACCTGGCGCCTTGACATGTCCGGCGACTTCCGCGAGGGCGACTTCACGGCTTCCGTGCCGGACATATTTTCAGACATAAACGCCAGGTTTTCGACAAACGGGTCTCAAGCAACAGAATGGAGCTGTGAGATAAGTACCGTACTTAAGGATTTCAGGTTGGAGGTTGGGGAAAATTATGCAACCGAGGGGCTTGAAGCTGAAATACATGCGAGGCTCAACGGAGAAAACCGTCCTGACGCGCCAACCGGCGCCGCCTCCATTGAGTGGCAGCTTGAGGGCAAGGCCTTTTCCGGCTATGTCATGCTTTATCCCTGGTTTTTCAACCTTGCCGAGATAAAACCGGGCATCAGGGCGCAAGGCAGCATAAACGGCCATGAAATATTTGTCAGAAAAGCTGCCTGCGACTCGCCTGTAGCCATCAACGCGCGCAAGCTGCGCATCAACACGGAAAACCTTGCACTGCCCGACCTGTCCGATCCGGCTGCGACAATAAAAACCTTCATGCCCCCGGACGGAGACATCCGGGCTGCCGGAGACCTGTCGCTCATCTACAGGCTGTTTTTTAAAGAGCCGTTTTCCGCCAGCCACCCCGTCCTTGACCTCCTTGCGCCGCAGGGAAACATCAGGCTCCGTTTCAACCATTTCGGAATTGATATCGGACTTGATGCCGACCTGGCCTGGAAAGAAAACCAGATAGTCAAGGGCATG
>JALVQQ010000259.1 GCA_027025395.1 Deltaproteobacteria bacterium
ATCTCAGATTTAATGCACTCATTTGATCACCTCCAAAAATTGGCCTGGAGATAGAGCCTGTATATTGAATATATCTATCCCTCTAAAATCTTTGATATTATGCGTTACAATTATATTTGTGCCGGATGCTATTGCGAGCTCCAAAACATGATCATCTTTTACGTCCCTTAAATAAGGCCTCCACAAAAAATATATTTTTTGAAATTTGCTCAATGCACAAATATTGTCTAAAATGATCTCTATCTCATCTCCGGACAGATTCAAATCTTCCTGTTTTCGTTTTAGCACATCCTCATATTCAAACAATAAACTAGTCGATATTACAGGAATAATTTGGCCATCATCTATTAATCTAAGTATTTGATGTGACGCGCCTCTTGCAGAATAAAGTCCTGCAAACAGCACACTGGTGTCCATGACAATTGATATCTTCTCCATAAACAAATGGTACTATATGTGGCACCAACTGTCAACTTCATTGCCCAACAGTTTCTGCCCCGGGTATGTACACAGCTGTGGCAAACCGGGCAATCAATCCGGACCGCGGCTCGACGTTGCGGCTGTATTCAGCCCTGGGCAATTATGGTAATACCACGGCAAAACATGCTGATTGACTTTGCATTTCATTATGCTTTACTTGAACAAACAGCAACAGGCAACAGCTTTTCATCCTGACTCCAATGATTTCTGATCCTCGATTTCACATCCCCAACCGGGTTACAGTCAACCTGGACAATGCTCTCCATAATCTGCGCGTCATTGTCAGCAGGCTGAAGCCAGGAGTTTCGGTCATGCCGGTTGTCAAATCCGATGCTTACGGGCATGGCCTGGCGGAAACCGGCCGCATCCTTGAGCAGGAACAGCGGGTATGGGGCTTTGGAATCGCCACGGCGGACGAAGCCCGCATCCTCCGGGAGGCTGGCATCAAAAAGAGGCTTTTCCTGCTTGCGGGCTGCTTTCCCCATGAAAAACCTGCCCTGAAAGAGCTTGATCTAACCGTGGGAGCAGTGAGCATTGAGATGCTTGATGAGCTTCAGGGCTTTGCCCGCAGGCATGGCATCAGGCAGAAGGTGCATCTTAAAGTTGATACAGGCATGGGCAGATACGGCGTCCTCCCTGAAGAGGCAGTCGCCATAGCATCGGGGCTCCGCCGCTGGCCCGACATCATCCTTGAAGGGCTGTATACACACATGCCGGCGGCTGACCGCCCGTCTGATCCTTTCAATGTGGCACAGATAGAGCAGTTTGCCAGGCTGGTCGGCAGGGTGCGGTCCGCGGGATGGAAGCCAAGGTATATTCACATGGCCAACTCCGCGGCAGTAATGAATTTTCCATCGTCTCATTTCAACCTTGTAAGGCCCGGCATAGCCATCTACGGCTCGCTGCCTGAAAACAGCGGACAGCATGCCCGGACACTGAAGGATGTAATGAGCTTTGAAAGCGCCATACAGACTGTCCGTTGCCTCAAGGCAGGCACGCCCGTGGGATACGGCCGCGCTGCAAGGCTTGAAAACAATTCCCTGGTTGCCGTGGTTCCCACGGGTTATGATGACGGATACTTGCGTTCCCTTTCATCCAGAGGCATTGTCATGGTAAGGGGTAAAAGATGTCCGGTGCTTGGCCGAATATGCATGCGGGCCATGATGGTGGATGTAAGCGCGGTTGACAGGCCCGCCCCGGGAGACAGGGTGCTCCTGTTCGGCTCTGCTGGCGGCCACGCACTGCCGGTTGATGAAATCGCCAGGCTGGCGGATACAATAAGTTATGAACTGCTGTGCCTTGCAGGCACGAGGAACAGGCGTATTTTCAAACAGTCAATACCCGGGTCAGCATCGCGGTCTGACCAATGCTGAACCTGGATCACACAAACAGCTGCGGTTTGCACAGCCGCATGCAGGGGATGGGCCATTCGTCGAAAAGGCCGCTGCCCGCATGCATGTAATGGCAAATGGAGGAGATATAAAGTGTTCGGAATCGGTGTTCCAGAACTTATGCTGATACTGGCTCTTGCCCTGATAGTGCTTGGACCGGAAAAGCTTCCGCAACTTGCAAAACAGATCGCCCGGTTTTTGGGAGAACTCAAGCGTGCATCCGAAGAATTCAAGCAGCAGCTTGATGTTGATGGTATGGAGGAGATCAAGGAACTCAAAAATGTCGCCAACCTGCGCAATCCCGAGACATGGCGGAAAAATCTTGACCGGTTCGCAAACCCGGAAAATAGAGTTGACTCGCTTGCACCTCCCGAACACATAGCGGGCCCCGCGGACAATACCGCAGAAACCGACCTCCCCGGAGGGCTCGGGCCTGAATGGAGGATCGCCTCCGGAAGCGGCAGGGATGAGGAACGGCGCGGAGACAGGGTGATAAATGATGTGATAAACCCGGAAATTCATCCTTCGGTCCTTGAAGGCCTCGAGAACAAGGGTGCGGAAACTGGCAGCAAGGAAGTCCACCACGGCCCAGGAACTGACCGGCCCCTGGCGGCTGACAATAACAGCGAAAAGCATGACGCGTAACGCCCTGACCTTCAAGGAACACCTGGGGGAACTGCGGGGCAGGCTCATTGTCTGCCTGGTCACCCTTGCCGTTTCATTTGCTTGCTGCTACGCCGTCAGCGGCTATCTTGTCAACATTCTCTTCCTGCCTGTGCGCATGAACATGCCACAGGAAAGTTCCATGGTCTTTACGGCCCTTACAGAGGGATTCATGACCTATCTCAAGGTCTCTTTCTGGGCTGCTGTAATAATCACCAGTCCGGTGGCGCTGTTCCAGTTCTGGCGGTTCATTTCCCCCGGCCTGCTTGACAGGGAAAAGAGGGTGATGCGCCTGATACTGGTCACTGGAACAGTGCTTTTCTGCGCCGGCGGCATATTTGGATACTGGATAGTAATGCCTGTGGTCATTTCCATAATGATGGGCTACGCGGGGCCAGGTCTGCAGGCCATGCCAAGGCTTCAGAACTACCTGCTCTTTGCGTTAAAATCAATTTTTACCTTTGGCCTGATATTTGAGATCCCCTTTCTCATGACCATGGCTGTCAAAACCAACCTTGTTGAGGGGAGCTATTTTCACAAAAACCGCAAATTCGCCTATATTGCAATGTACCTTCTGGCTGTCATGCTGGTTCCTGCTGATTTTTTTTCACAGCTTCTCCTTGCCCTTCCGCTTGCCGGGGTTTATGAAACAGGTATATTTTT
>JALVQQ010000260.1 GCA_027025395.1 Deltaproteobacteria bacterium
AAGAATTTGCCTGGTCAAAAAAAGGGCAGGAACGTGGTTCATGGTTCATCTACACCTTGCTGGCTATTATACTGCCCTTTACATCATCCAGAACTTCAAACCTCTTGCGGACATTGACTACTCTGTTCGGTTTTTCTCATATCAAGAAAAAACGCTATTACACATTCATAGCATCAACAAAGATCCCCTGGAAAGCTCTATGGTTAAAAATGAGGAATCAGGACGTAGGGTAGATCTCATCTCAAGGCTCAGGTCTAACAACAACTTGTTCGATCTGCCCGGAACCACTGAAAAGAATGGGTCTGGTCGACCTAAGAAGTATGGCGATAAGCTTGGCACAACATCATCTCTGGCCGCCAAGTACAGGGAGATGGCCAGTGAATACATGGTCAATCTCTATGGACGGAAACGTTCAGTTCTTGCTTATGACCGGGTGGTCATGCTAAAGACGCTGAAATGTGCGGTCCATGGATGCAACCATTTCGCCTTCTCTGATGTCATAAGAAGCATAGCGAAAGCTGCACTGGCAGATGATTTTTCAATACTTTGCCCTCCGCCAGGCAAACCCGTAGATAATTCCGTGGGGGCCGCCCTGTTACGGCTGGTGGTGTAAGTGTTTTTCAGGAAACTTCAGCAAGAGAGCATGGCTATAATAAAAACTGAGGCTAACAATTCATGGCACCTGGCCGCCATTCCGCTGCGTTCCTGGCGGCAGGAGGGCTCACACGATGGATGAAAATAGTATTCAGCATTCAGCAGTGCCAAACCCGGGTTTCATCTTCAAAAGTAAATGTGCATTTTGCGATGACGCCTGCCCCAAGGAGGGGCAAAATGAAAGTTGAAAGTCAATGAAAATAGGCATATTTGATTCAGGCATAGGCGGTCTTACCGTGGTGCGTGAGATAAGGCGGCTTATGCCCGGCCAGCCGCTTGTCTATTTCGGAGACACGGCCCGCACCCCCTATGGCACGAAGAGCCGGGCCACAATAACCCGCTATGCCCTTGAAGATACCCGTTTTCTGCTTGAACAAGGAGCGGGTATCATTGTGATCGCATGCCACAGCGCATCCAGCATTGCGTCGGCCGCGGTGGCAAATGAATTTTCCGTGCCGGTGTTCGAGGTGGTGTCGCCGTCAGTGGAGCAGGCGGCAAGGGTTACCAGGAACAGGCGCATAGGCATCATTGGGACAAGGGCCACCATAGAGAGCCGCGTTTATGACCACAAGATACCCGAGCTGCTGCCCGGGGCCGTTGTCCTGGGGATGCCCTGTCCTCTCCTTGTCCCTCTGGTGGAGGAGGGATGGCTCAAAAGACGGGAAACCAGGATGATAGTGAGGAAATATATCAGGCCACTCAAGGAGAGGCAGGTTGATACCCTGGTAATGGGCTGCACCCATTATCCCCTGATCAAGGACATAATAGAGGCAAAGGCAGGAAAGCGCATTGTGACCGTGGACCCTTCGCTTCAGACCGCCCTTGCGGTAAAAAGGTTTCTGGAAGCCTCTGGGGACAGTGCGGAACCGGACTCACCAGGTGATGAACGCTATTTTGTTTCAGACCTGGCCCCGGCCACAGAAGAGATAGCCCGGAGGTTTCTTGGCGGAAAGATAAAGCTTGAAAAGGCGTGATAAGTCAGGGCAAGGGCGGAAAGCCCTTCCTGCTACTCCGCCGCCTTTTTCAGGGCGTCAATGGTGGCCGCATAGTCATGGGCGCCATAGACCGCGGAACCTGCCACGCATATTTCCGCACCGGCGGATACAACGTCTTTTATGGTGTCAAGATTGACGCCTCCGTCAACCTCAACCGGAATTTCAAGCCCCTGTTTCAGAATCATTTCACGGATTCTTTCGATTTTACGCAGGGCCGAGGGGATAAAGGCCTGCCCGCCAAAGCCGGGATTAACGCTCATTACAAGGACGAGGTCCAGCTCTTCCAGGACATACTCAAGCGCTGACGGTGAAGTGGCGGGGTTCAGAACCGCTCCGGCCTTTACCCCCAGGGCCTTGATGGCCTGTATGGTGCGGTGCAGATGCGTGCACGCCTCAACGTGTACAGTGATCCAGTCGGCGCCGGCCCTGGCAAATGCCTCAATGTACCTGTCCGGATCGGCAATCATGAGATGGCAGTCAACCGGAAGCCTTGTGGAGGGTTTCACGGCCCTTACCACCAGGGGGCCCAGGGTGATATTTGGAACAAAGCGGCCGTCCATCACGTCCACATGAATGACATCCGCCCCGGCATTTTCCACGGCCTTGACTTCGGCGGCAAGATTGCCGAAGTCAGCAGACAAAATGGATGGTGCAATCTGTACTTTCATAGTGGATGGATTATAGTCTGTCCGGTTCGGATGTGAAACAGAAAAAATGTCGAACCCGGCATGCAGCTATTATGGTGCGGCGTATCAGCATGCGGGGTTCAGGTTATACGGTAAGGCCAATGCCCATGCCCTGAAAGCCGCAAGGAAGCAACGGCATGTGCTTGTGGCAAGAAAATTACAGTCCGGAGGTAGATATGAGCGAGTCAAGCGGCGCCGTTGCCGAAAAGATGGTGGCGTTCATGGAGCGGGCTTCATGGATCAGGAAGATGTTTGAAGAGGGAGCGGCCCTCAAGGCAAAGCATGGAGCCCGGAACGTTTGCGATTTCAGCCTTGGCAATCCTGACCTCAGGCCGCCTGAAGAGTTCCAGGCAGCACTGGAGCGCATTGCAGCCGACAGGTCCCCGGGCGCACATGCCTACATGCCCAATGCCGGATATCCGGCAGTGCGTGAGGCTATTGCCCGGCACGTGGAGAAGGATCACGGGGTGGAGCCAGGAACCGACGGGATTATAATGACCGTTGGCGCTGCAGGAGGGCTGAATATAATTTTCAAGGCCATACTCAATCCGGGTGACCAGGTTATTGTGCCCAAGCCCTATTTTGTCGAGTATGGCTTTTATGTGGATAATCATGGCGGAACCCTGGTGCCGGTAGATTCCAGGGAGGATTTTTCCCTTGATCTTGACAAGATTGAGGCGGCTATCAACCCTACTACCAAAATTGTGCTGCTCAATTCACCCAACAACCCTTCCGGGGCTGTTTACAGCGAGGATGATCTCAAGGCTCTGGCAGGGCTGCTGGAGTCCGCCGAGAAGAGACATGGTCATCCTATTTTCCTGGTTTCGGATGAGCCCTACCGGCGCCTTGTCTTTGACGGAGTTACGGTCCCGCCAGTTCTTGGTATTTTCAGAAACGGCATAGTCACCACCTCATTTTCCAAGGACCTGTCCATTCCTGGCGAACGCATAGGATACGTTGCCGTTCATCCCGAGGCCGACGGCGGGCCGGCGCTGCTGGGGGCCCTTACACTCGCCAACCGTATCCTGGGATTTGTGAATGCTCCGGCGCTGATGCAGAAGGTGGTGGCCGAGTCAATTAACAGCGTGGTGGATGTAGGAATCTATCAGCGCAGGCGTGACAGGCTGGCCGGCATTCTATCCGATGCGGGGTTTGAATTCGAAATGCCCAGGGGGGCCTTCTACTTCTTCCCCCGGACACCTGTTGAAGATGATGCGGAGTTTGCCGCCATTTTGCAGAAGCAGCTCATCCTTACGGTTCCGGGAAGAGGATTCGGCTGTCCGGGCCATATCAGGATAGCCTTTTGCGTGGATGATGATGTGATAGAACGATCTGCTGAAGGTTTCAAAAAGGCCATGTCGTCCCTGTAACAGTATCGGGCGGCTGCGAGTGACACGCAGCCGCCCCTCTTCATGCCCTGCCAGCGGCGGCCTTCCGGAGAAATGGCGCTTCCCTCTGACGCTTTATCGCCACTGCACCAGCTTGTTGCCCTGCTTGTCGGTGAATTTGCCAGCGGCGAGCATGACCAGATCTATTATGGCCCATATACCCAGGCCGCCAGCTGTAAGAAGCTGCAAGATCCCCGTTCCGATTTTTCCTACATAGAATCTGTGGGCGCCAAATGCTCCAAGGAAGAAGCAGAGCAGAAATGCCGGAAGGATTTTCTTGTTGCTCATCTTTTCCCTCCCAAGAATTTTTCAGGCGTGCCTCGAAGCACAGGGTAAAAGCACAAGGGCGGAAAGCAACCGTTGAAGGCTTCCTGTTGTGTTTGTCTGCAAGCCCTTGCCGAACCTGCTTGCTGTTTTTACACAGGCAGGGGACAGATTTCAACTGTCCTGGCCTGGCACTGAAAGACTGTACCTGACATCATATTTCCGGGGGTCGAGAGCAAGCTGCCGTGCCTTCATGTTTTTCGTGTTGATTATTACAGGGCCCAGCATGTTGGCGGTAACCTGACTTTTCCCTTCGCCCTCGTTTCTGCGTACAGTCACCAGGACAAGGGTCTGCACCGTTTCCGCGCCTTCAATTCCCATTTCATCCTGGACGGCGTCGGGGATCTCGAATGAATATTCGCGGTTTATCACAAATGGATTGATTACCAGGAAGGCGAGTTCAGGATTGTCCACGCTCTGGAGCCAGAGAAAGGGGGAGCCTTCACGGTGCGGCAGCAGGACATAACTCTTCTCGTCAGGAAAACCCAGGATGCCGGCGCTGAACCGGATGATCGAATCGTCATCAATCTCAAGAGGGCCAAATCTGCTTGTGTCGATTTTCATGATTTTTATTTCTCTGTTCCAAGAATTGAATCTATATCTCCCGGCGTAGCCGCGGCCTCGATATTTTCCTGTTTTATCCTTTGAAACACCTCTTCCCTGTGAATGGGAAAGCCCTCGGGGGCCTTGATGCCGATACGCGCCTGCCTCCCCTTTATCTCGAGGACGCAGATCTCTATGTCATCGCCGATTCTGATGCTCTGCCCAGCCTTCCTGGTCAAAATTAACATTTACGCCCTCCCTGGCCGCCGGCTTTTTCATGCAGACTGATTAGCCGTGCCGGTGTCAGATAAAATCCACAAGGCTCATGTTCATGACCTTTGAGGCAGATGCAAGGGCGGCCTGGTAGCCGGTTTCCTGCGTCTTCAGGTCGGAGATGGCCTTCAGGATGTCTGTATCTTCAATATCGGAAAGACGTTCCCGGTTCGTTAATGTAAGAGAGGAGGCAATATCCTTTTTGTTATCAAGGGTGTTCCCCATTGCGCCCAGCATGGATATCTGCTCACTTATATGGGCTATGCTGGAGTCGATGCGCTTCAGGCTGCTTTCTATGCTGTGCTGGCTGTTGGCGTTCAGGCTGTCCTCAAGCAGGTCAAGAGCATCAAACAGCCCGCTCCGCATCAGGGCGCTCTGGCCATCAAGGTTTATCTTCTGCCGAAGGCCCGTGCCTATATCAATGTTAAAGTCTTCGGTGTTGCCGTGGTAACTTACCCTGCCTTGCCTGTCCATCATGAATGGCCTCTCTCCCGGGGGGTAGCCCTTTGTCCTGGTGCCCGCCAGTATGTATCTGTCACCCATGCTGGTATTGCCAAGGGAAACCACTTCTTCAAGTATCATGTGCACCTCGTCCGCAATGGCCTTGCGGTCACTGGCGTTCAGTGTGTCATTGGCGCCCTGGACGGCAAGCTCCTTGGCCCTGATGAGCCGGTCCTGGATCTGCCGCATGGTAGTCTCGGTTATTTCAACCCACCCCTGGCCAAAGGCTATGTTTCTTTCATACTGTTTTGTGTCGGACAGGTTGCTCCTGAATCCAAGGGCATGGGTTAGCTCCACCGGCGCGTCAGAAGGCCTGCGGTAAATCTTGCCGCTTGCAATGGATGCATTGGTCCTGGCCTGCTGTTCAACCAGCCTGGAGAGGTCTGTATTTATCTGGTCATAAAGAGAATTCATGGTAACGCGCATGGCATCACCTCCTGGGTTCTGGCCGGGCGCCTGCCCCGGTTTTTCTACTTGGTCTGGAGCAGTGTCAGGAACATTTCATCCGCGGCCTTTATCAGCTTGGCGGCGGCTGAATAGGCATGCTGGTATTTCAGCAGGTCTGACATCTCCTCGTCCAGGGATACGCCAGAGACATCGTCCCGTCTTGCCTCAAGCTCATTGACCGTTGCTCTTGCAAAATCATAGTCCAGCTGGAAGCCGCGTGAATGAATGCCGACAGTGCCCACAAGGCCGTGATAAAATTCATTCAGCGTGGCGCCGTCCAGCTCCTTGATCTCATGGGTGTTAAGCCCTCTCAATTCAATGGCGTTGCTGTTGTCCGCAGGGTCAAATTTTCCTCCCCGTGGCGTTGAAATCGAGAGAAAATCCAGCAGGCCCGAGCTGTCTTCCCTGATGTAGAGGCGTTCAGCCGCTCCCTGGGCTGATATTCTCAGCCTGCCGTCTATTACCTGCGCCGAGATGTTGTCCTGGGCGTCTATTGATGCCGCAATGTCATCCAGTGAATCACCGGCTGCAACTGTAAATGTAAGGGTAGGTGGAGATGTTGCCGGAGGAGTCAGTATGACATCGCCGCTGCTGTCCAGGAGATCAATTGAAAACGTGCCCGGCATGACCGGCGTGTCATAGCTCTCAAGCACTTCAAAGGAACGCTCCACCTGAAGGGTGCCCTCATGTACCGGGGCAGGCGCCCCACCTCCGGAAATACCAAGGAAATCCAGGAACCCCGTGGGTGAGCCGCCGTATGAGTCGTCTATTGATACAGAAAAGTTTTCGTCTTCAGCCTCTATGTGGACAAGGTTGTTTTCAATCCAGGCATGAATGCCGTCAATGGCGTCCATTCGTGCCAGGATCTGGTCAAGCGAATCCGTGGCCCGGTCAATGTCGATATCCATTGAATCATGGACATTGCCGGAGTTGTCCAGCAGTTCCACATGCAGCGTGCCGTTGTCAATCCGTGCATCCAGCGGACGGGCCGGGTCCATCACCCTATTGTCCGCAACCGAAACGGCTGCCCCGTATTTCTGGACCCTGGCAGCAGCCACCAGCCTGGGGTCTTCCACCAGCCTGTTGTCAAGTTCAATGGTTGACGCATCCGTGCCGGTGAAAAATGCATTTATCCCAAGAGCCGCAAGGACGCCGGACGAGTCATTTCCAAAGGCGAAACCGGCGGCGCTGCCGGTTCCGTCCACGCCGACAACAATCCTGCCGTCAACTATTCTTGCGCTTAAGCCGCCGATGGAACCGATTGCGTTCCTGATGTCATCCAGGGTGGTAACATTTTCGGTTACATCCACGGTGTATGGTTCATTGATCAAGGTGGAGGGATCAGCGTCAATCACATCTCCCGCACTGTCGTAGAGATATATTTCAAACGAGCCGTCTTTGATGATGTCCGAAAAGGCAAGCCCCGATGCCCTGCTGCTCAGCGGCGTGCCATAGGCAACGGGCGACGTGGAAGTGGGAATAACCCCGTTTGTCGCCGTGGCTTCCTGGAGGGGGACAAGCCCTGTCCCCTGGCTGTGCACCATGTTCACGGCCTTGATCAGCTCTCCGGCCCACTTGTTGAGCTGCTCTGTATAGTTCAGCGGATAGTCACCGTCAAACTTGCCGAGATCAAGCCCGGTTACAGCACCGTTTATATCCTCTATCTGGAATGATATAGGCACGCTGCCCGGAGCAATATCCTCCAGGGTGATCCTGCCGTCGTCTGTAATTCCCGCCCTGAGCCTTTCCATTGGAGGAGGGCCGGGGTCCCGGAAGGCCGCCTCTATGGAGCGGAGCATGTCTCCCACGGTGACGCCGTCCGCCGGGTAGCTGAAGCTCACCGGCCCTATGGCCATGCCCTCCTGGTCAGTGCCCGAGAAGCGGATGGTGAAGTTGCCGCCAACGGTAACGCCGTCAATGGCGTCCCACCTGGTTGATTCCCGAATCGGCCTGCCGCCGGAAGTATTTGGAACCGAAGCTGTCAGTATGGTGGGGTCACCTGGCGTGACGCGGCTTTTAAGGTCCAGCCATCCCCCCAGTTCTCCTCCCCTTATATCACGGGTGGTCAGTTTGTGATCCTCCCCGGCGTTGCCTTGCCAGTAAACCGAGCCGCCCCTCAGTTCAAGGTCCCAGGATCTCTGATCCTCAACCAGGGGGCTGCCCTGTCCTATCAGCACCGTGTAGGAGCCGCGCTTGGTCTCGAAGTAATTTATGTCGGCAAGTTCCGACAGGCGTTTTATCAGCATGTCCCGCTGGTCCCGCAGGTCGTTTGCCGAGTGACCGCCTGCCTCGGCCGCCACTATGTGGACGTTGAGCTCGGCAATCTGGGCGCTGATGCGGTTGATGTCCTGGATGGAAGTGTCGATGTTAAGGTCAACATCCTGTGAAAGCTTGACCATCTGGTCATACTTGCTGCGGATCTCGCTTGTAAGAAGGTGGGCCCTTTGAAGCAGCGTGGTCCGTTCCGGCATACCTTCTGCAAAATTGGCCACATCGTCCCAGGCTGTCCAGAATTCATTCACCAGTTCGCTGAGCCCGTTGTTTTCAACCTCATTAAGCACGCCCTCAACCAGTTTGAGGCCGGCCTGCCGTGTATCCAGGCCAGCCATGTCCGATGTCTTGTCAAACAGCGTTTTGGTTATGAACTGGTCATAGCGGCGCAGTATGTCGGTGGCAAGAACTCCGTTGCCAATTGGGCCTGCCGAGATAGGGGTGGGGATGCGGGCCTGGGTTATGGTGTCCTGCTTGGAATATCCCCTTGTATTGACGTTTGAAATGTTGTGCCCGATGGTCTGGAGTGACAGCTGGTGTGTTACAAGGCCATTTTTGGCCACATTCAGTATGCCGGTCAATCCCATTAGCCTAACCTCCGGCCGAGCTGTTGTTGACGCCGTATGCCTCCAGCGCCCTGTTTACCTGTTTGCTGGATATGCCGGTAATGGAGCCCGGGGCATTCCGCACGGTTGTTGAAAGATGCGGGCCCTTGTGTCCATACGGGCTGGAAGGGCCGTGTGAGCCAGGTGATGCGTAGGTTACGGCGCCGGATTCACGGTTTCCCGCCAGGATGCCTGACAGCCTGCTTGCAAGCTCATGCTGCTGGGCTATCCAGTACCACAGACGCCGGTTGGTCTCAAAGGCCATGCGTTTCTGCGTGGCCAGCTCGCTCTTCCACCTGTTGAGCCTGGCGGTTTCCGTCGGCGAAGATGCAGCGGCGCACAGGGCCTTCCACCGGCTTTCGGCCCCTGGGTCCTCAGGGGAGAAGCCCGGAATTTCAGCGTCTATCATCCTCTCAATGGTCTCCAGCTTGGCGGCAAGGCTCTCCTTTTCCCTTACAATGCGCCACAAGCCGCCCATGCGCCTGGCCTTGAGCATGTCCCATTCCTGCTCGAGCAATGCATTCATGAGCTTCCATCCATTTGCAAGCCCGTCTGCAAGGCGCCAGAATTTTGCTGAAAGATGAGCTGAACTGTCTGTCATTGCCTCTTTAATCCCGGACATCAGCGTTTCCTCTCTGCATTGCGGTTCTGAAGGTGGCCGCTGGCGACTGTGCTCCCGCGGTCATGTGCACCGTATGCCCTCTTCATGTCGTGGTAAATCTTCTCTCCAAGCCCCGTGCCCTTGCCGTTGTGTGCAGCGATTTCAGCAAGTTTCTCATCCAGCATGTCAGTATAAATGTCCTGGGTAAGCCCGCCGTCCAGGAGGCCGGACTCAGGAACAGTCCGCCTCATGACCTTCAGCAGCTTGTGAAGGAAC
>JALVQQ010000261.1 GCA_027025395.1 Deltaproteobacteria bacterium
AGTTGAAAAAATTGGCGCCAATACCCGCCGCGCGAAAGACTGCTGTCCTGGCGGCTCATAGAGGTTCGGCAGAATAAATAAGCGGGGAAACTGATTTGCACCCACATAAAGCTGCATTCTCAAAATTTCGCCTCTTGTACTATCACAACAACCGCTTCTTGCCAACCCTTTTCATAAATTATTAGTGATTACTCAACATATTGGCCGCATCGCCTGCAGCCGCCCAGCCTTTCATGGGCCGGCCACCAAGCACCGCGCAGGGGAGGGACCGGGGGCAGGCCCGATTCATTGGGCAGGGCCTGCGGTAATAACCAGAAGGAAATCCGGCCGCCCACTGAAAGAGCCCGGAGCCAGACCGGTTCAGACCAGGGTGGTGAGAACCACCTGGCCCCTTCTGAAACTGAACCTCACCCCTTCAACCTCTTTTTTCAGCAGAAGATTAGCATTCCATATCCTGATAATCGTATTGGGGTAGGCGGTATTGCGCACGGTTATGGTGGCCTCACGGAGCATGCCAAGCTGGGCCTCAAGGGCCTCGAGCATCTCCTTCTGCTCGCTTGATGCGGCGCGCAGCTTCTCCAGCCCCGACTCAATATTCTTCTTCACCATTTCCATTTTTTCCGAAAGAGGATGTCTCTGCTCAATGAGCTTCAGTTTGCCAAGGGCCTTTTCAAGCTCCCTTGACTTTCCGGAGCAGTCTTCCATCTCTTCCACCAGCTTGGCGTGCATCTGCTTTACATGGGGATTAAAGCCCGCATGAATCATGGTGGGCACATTGGCCGGGGTTCCCACTGTCAGCCCCCTGAAGGAGCCGCCGAGAAAAATCCTTCCTCCGGCCACCAGGCCCTTGCCGGACTCCATCACCACGTCTCCCCCGGCCATGCACAGGGCATCAAGCATGTAATTGTCAATTCCTACGTTTCCCCTTGCACTTATCTCGGCATACTCCAGCGCTTCACAGCGCAAATCTATTCCCGCCTTTACCTTGGTATTTGCGGCCCTTATCACACCGCCTACCTTTATTCTGCCCCCTGCCTCCACCGAGGCACCGTCTTCGATGTTTTCCCCTACTATCAGGTCGCCCCGCACATAGACCATGAATCCGCCGTCAACAGAGCCTTTCACAGTCAGGCGTTTTCCGGCGAACCGTATATGGCCCGTTGAGGCATCCACGTTATCCAGCTCATACTCGTCAAGCACGGAAATTTTGTCCCCTTCAACATGGAACTTGCCGCTTACCGATGCCCTGAGGCTCATGCCGTCATCAGCAACCTCCACCCCCTGACCGGTATTAAAGGCCGCCCATTTTCCTGGAAGCGCCGGCACCACCTCCCCGAATACATTGGTGCCGTCCACCCCCGCGGTAGGAGGAATGTTGCGCGCCAACACACTGCCTCTCGCCACATTGACTATGGTATTCATCTCCCACGGGTCCCGGGTGTCCGTTCTGTCAGCAAGCTTTTTCCCTGCAAACAGGTTGTCATGAATCTCCGCAAGCTCTATGCGGCCGTCAAGGCCGTGCACCGGCTCGGTTCCCCGGGCCACAACCCAGTGATCATCCTCCCGGGAAGGAACCGGCAGAATACCGTGAGCCAGCCCGAGAGCGCGAAGTTCTTCTTCAAGCCCCGGAATTTCAAGCGGGTCATCCCCTTCGGCAAGACCGTCAAGGTAAGCGGTCATGAAATCATTCGAGACCTTCAACATGGCCGTGCCGTTAACTATTTCCACGCCCTTTACAAATTGTTCATGTTCCATGGTTTCCCGTCACCCATCCAGCTGTCCGGCCACATCAACAACTTGCAGGCCGGGACCTTCCTTTTAATAAACGGTTGCCATTGACTCTGCGGCAAACAGGTTTTGCGTTCGGGCCGCAGCACCGATACAGCCCCTGTTCACCATTCCATCCGCAACCCTTGTACACAACAGGTCACTTTACTATTATCGGCTTGTCTTATTATAATTGTTATGTTTTCAGGGAATAAATACAGGCTGCCAAAGGCCGTAACAAAGTCAGACAAAACAGGAACGGGAGATTGCAAAAATGAAATTTTTCATAGATACCGCCAACCTGGACGAAATATCAAAAGCCGCTGAATTTGGTCTTGTGGACGGGGTAACCACCAATCCCTCACTTATTGCCAGGGAGAACTGCAACTTTGAGGAGAGAATCAGGGAGATCTGCCAGTTGATTCCCGGCCCGGTAAGCGCCGAGGTTATCAGCACCGATGCCAGCGGCATGGTGGCCGAGGCGGAAAAACTTGCAGCCATTGCCGACAATGTTGTTATCAAGATTCCCATGATAACCGAAGGCCTCAAGGCCACCAAGGCGCTTGCCGCCAGGGGGATAAAAACAAACGTAACCCTGGTTTTCTCGGCGCTGCAGGCACTTCTTGCAGCCAAGGCGGGGGCCACCTATGTAAGCCCCTTTGTGGGAAGGCTGGATGACATATCACAGGACGGCATGGACCTCATTGCAGATATTGTACAGATCTACGAAAATTACGCCTTTGACACAGAGATAATTGTGGCCAGCATAAGGCACCCGGTCCATGTGCTCATGAGCGCAAAACTCGGGGCTGACATAGCTACTATTCCGTTCAAGGTGATTTCGCAGCTGGCCCACCACCCGCTTACAGACTCGGGACTTGAAAAATTTTTATCCGCATGGGGGAATGTGCCGAAAAGTTGATTGATGAACAGGATAAAAAGTCTACGATACATCTATACAGCAGTCTCGATTCTGTGTTCGGCACTGGCACTCTGTTTAATGATGCCACTTGCAGGATGGTTTGGCGCCACTGCCGGCCAGATATACTCTTTTGTTGACGAAAACGGGGTATATCATTTCTCCAACGTGCCGTCCGACCCGCGTTATGCATCATCCGCCAGCGGCACCTCGACTGTGTACAGACGGGGGAGGACAACCGCGCTACCTGCATACCGCGCATCCTGGCGGAAACAGGGCGACAAACATTACACCCGCACGGTTGACTCCACGGAGATCAGAATGGCCGTGAACCACGCAGCGCTCCTGCACGGACTTGACCCCGCCCTTGTCAAGGCAATAATAGAGGTGGAGTCAGGGGGCAGGACAAACGCCAGATCATCAAAGGGCGCCGTTGGGCTCATGCAGCTCATGCCGGAAACCGCCCGTGAACTCGGGGTGGCTGACCGGAAAGATGCCCGCCAGAATATCAGGGGCGGCACCGAATACCTCAAAAAGCTGCTGGAAAGATTCAAAGGAAACGTCATCCTGGCGCTTGCCGCGTACAATGCCGGTCCCTCGGCAGTGGAAAAATATCAGGGCCTGCCTCCCTATCTTGAGACAGTGCGGTATGTCAGAAAGGTCCTTGAGGCCTGGAACCGTTACCGTTCAATGGAACGAGGAACCAACTGATTTCATGAAAATAGACAGTTACAGATTTGGTGCAATTGTCATCGACGGGAAAACCCATACCAGGGACCTGAAAATCATCGGTGGCGAAATAAAGGAAAACTGGTGGCGCGGCAGCGGCCATGTATGCACCGTTGAGGATATAAAAGACATAATCGAAGCCAGGCCGCATACACTGATACTCGGCACCGGCGCCTCGGGTCTCATGAAGCCCGCTCCCGGCCTCTCGGAAGAACTTGCCAGAAACGGGATACGCCTGGAAAGCATTCCCACCGAACTGGCGGCCATGCGGTATAATGAACTCTGCGGCATGGTAGGTGAGGACAGGGTCGCCTTTGCCGCCCACCTGACCTGTTAGCTCAAGACACCCCCGGAAACAGGTTCAACCTATACTTCCCGTTAAGGCCGCCCGGCCACTTTACCGAAGGGTGATGCTGTAGCTGTTGCTTTCAAGGGTGCGCCCGGCAATATGCCGTATTGCTGTAACGGTGTATGTCCCTGGAGACGCCCCGCGCGGTATCTTGAATTTCACGGTGTTGTAATCTCCAACAGATACCGACGGGGCAAGGGTTCCAGCCGGGCCATCGAGAGTTATCTTCACACCTGAAACAAATCCGATTCCTGTAACCGTTATGTAGCTTGAGGTATCACCTGCCTCGAGGCTCGAGGGAGAAACGGAGCTTATTACCGGCGCCGGATATACCGACAGGAACTCCGCCTCGGAACTCTTCAGCCCGTTCACTGTCACCTCCACTGTTCCGGAGGAGAGGTTGAGCGGGGTTCTTGCTGTTATTTCATGCGCGGTGGCGGATGTTACCGTAAGGGTGACCCCGCCCACGGTTACGGTATTGCGCTGCTCCACATCCTCGAAATTGAGGCCGGTGATTTCTATGCTGTCACCTGCCATTACTTCGCCGGGTGTTACCTGGCTTACAAGAGGCGGATATGTAAAAGCCACGTCTCCCCCGGCCTTCTGTCCATCCGTGTATATCTCCACAACTCCGGTCTCGGCGGCCGGGGCCCTGACCACAAGCTGGGTTGATGAGGCCTCCAGGACCGTTGCCGCCACTTCATCGTCGCTTCCCGCATTGAAAACAACATAGTTGTTGGTGGCCACGGGATTAAAATTCCATCCTGAAATGGTTATAGTATCATCAACATTTCCTGTTGAGGGTGTGAGGGACTCTACCACCGGCGTAATGGTAACCGGCCTGGCGTTACTCTCCATCCCGTTGACTTTAACCGAAAGGGGGCCGGTATTGCCGTCTGGAACAAGAACCTCAAGCTGAGTCGAGGATGCCTTTGTTACGGTTCCCCTTATGCCGTTAAAATAGACGTAGTTCCTGTTTGTATCTTCATCAAAATTGAACCCCTTGACAAGCAGCTTGCCGCCGGGCTCAAGCACACTCTTTGACAGCTCCTCTATGTATGGGCCCACCAGGAAATCCACCGGGTTTGAAAGGGCGCCATCCACAGCCACCGTAACCTTGCCGGTTGTAGCTCCGTACGGAACCCAGACCACAATGGTCTGGGGGGAAATTTCCATTATGGTTGCCTCGCGGCCCCCTATCAAAACCTTTACCAGGTCCTGGTTGGTGCCAAACATCTCTCCGTGAATACGCACAATGTCCCCGGTTATTCCCTGCGACGGCTCCACGTGATCCACGTAAGGGGCGTTCACCAGAAAAAATCCGGACTGGTCCCTGGCAATGAGTCTCGATGCCGCCGCATCGTAAACTTCCGCGGTTATTGAATATTCACCAGGAGCCATTACCAGCGACTGATCAAGCATCAGGGGCAGCGCGCCGTCATCAATCCGGACAGGAGCAAAGGGAAAGCCCTGCACAAGCCAGATGGGATTAAGGGGTGAAAACCGCAGATCCGGCCCCAGAAAACAGATGGTTCCGTCGGGCATCTGGAGATTGACGCTGAGGTTTACAGGATAACCGGCCTCAAGCCCCTGGAGCTGATAGAGAATATATACCGGCTCTCCGTCAACATATACCTGGCGCGCTGTGCTGACCGAAACAATGGCGGCATCGGCACCCTGTAAAACAGAGAGCTGAAGCAGGAAAAACAGCATGATGAACTTCAGGATGCCATTGAAAAAGCTCCCGGTGTTTGCATGCAAAATGTTATCCTGTTGATGTACGGATTTTTTTTTCATGATAAAGCCCTGTGAAATTACTGCCATACCGGCACCACTATCACCCTGGCGGGTGCGACTGTTTCAAACCCGTTTACAACCAGTGTCAGCTCATATACTCCATGAACCAGGTTTTCAGGTGTTCTGGCAGATATTGACGTATCCGATACCGAAAGCACCTCGAGGGGAACCCCTCCAAGATAAACAGCAACGCTTTCTGCATCCTCACCAAACCCTCGGCCCGAAATCCGCAGGGTATCTCCAGGCACCAGGGTTCCCGGAGCGATTCGGCTTATTGCAGGCGAGGCCGAGCGTACGGTAAAAACCCTGCCTGGTATCCCGTTTGACACAGGGTAAACCCTGATCAGCGATGAGCCGGAAACCGCGGGCACCGTCACCTTCAGCGATTCTGAATCCGCTTCTGTCACCGTTCCGGGGACCTCGTTGAACAGGACCTGGTTTGCCAGCTTGTCGTCACTGAAGTTTCTTCCCTTGATGGTAATGGAGCCGCCGGGGGCAACCTCTCCGTCTATTCCGGTGATTACCGGAGCCGCCCAGAAGGGAAACGCATTGGATGAAAAAACTGCAACGCGGGGAATGCCAAGATGATCCGGCTGTTCCAGCATGTCCCAGTAGGGCAGGGTGACATTTACCACCATGTCACCGGTACGGGGGGCAGCTGAAAGCCTCACCCGGAGCCATGTACCCTCAGGGTCCATGTCGGTCAGCTGCAGCTCCTCTCCGGCCAGGGTGACCTTTATCTGGAGGCGGTCGATGAGATCCGGCTCGACAAGACCGGGAAGTCCCCTGAGATTTCTGCCTGTTACTGTTATGACCGAGCCGGAATCTCCCCATTCCGGATCAAGCGAATCAATGATGGGACGCGGGGTCTCGGCAATGGAAGGAAGCAACTCCTCTGAAACCAGGAAAAAGACGGCCTCGCTGGAGTCACTGACACCAGGCCCGCTCATAACCGTGCGCATTACATAACGTCCTGCCGGAAGGTCGCCATAGGCCTCCTCTACAGGCCTGAAGATCTTGCTTCCATCAGTTTCAAACAGCTTGGCAAGGGGCACGGCCACAAATGGAAACTCGTCAAGTATGTTTGCCTCGGTAACGTGAAACTCCATATCCGGATTCAGCCAGGTGACGTTTCCGTCAGGCAGGGCCAGGGAGACGGAAATATTGACCGGGGTCCCGGCAGGAACTTCCCTCAGATAGCCCATGATGGTCATGGTGCCGTCAAGAGGATAGGGATAGACCAGCTTTTCCGGGGTCAGGTATATCTGGCGACCGGCGTGGGCAATTACCGAACATGCCAGGCAGACAAGCATCAGTATATGGGCGGCAAGGTTCTTCATGACAACCTGAACATCAGCAAAAAAAGTGCCAAAAAAAGGCCACTGGTCATTGAATTCAACCAGTGGCCATGAACAGCGTTACTTCAAGGCCCCGCCTGCATAACGGACGGGCGGCGGCACATGCCGGCCGCCTTTAGTGGCAGGCTCCGCCGTATGCAATGTAGCGGTTCATTATTTCAAGAGAATCCGATACGTTCACATAACCGTTATTGTCAACGTCCCCGACTTTTGCCTCATCTTCCTCAAGGTCATATACTCCCAGGAAGTAATAGAATGTCCAGAGGGCATCCTGGGGCGTAAGCAGGCCGTTTCCGTCAACATCACCCGGACATACCAGCTTGAAACTGCCAGCCGTGAGATCCACGCCGGCAATATCGTCAACCGCGCTGGAAGGGGTTATTGTAACAATGGTGCCGGGCTCCCCGGCGTTGTTGATGGAAAACCTCACCAGCACAATAGTCTTGGTGGCGCCAGGCTCTATAATCTTGTCAGGACTCTCCGTATAGCCGGCAAGCCTGATCTGGCCGGGATTCACCTGATCACCGCTCAATACCCAGCCCGACATGTCATCAGGGGTTACTATTTCAATATATGTCAGCATCGTGGGGTCAAACAGCAGTTCCAGACCCCAGGCATCGATAGGCCTGTCGGGTATGCCGCTTATTTCTATGGGTACCGTGACCTGTGAGCCTGCCTTGCCTATCCTGTTCACCACCGATACCCCGGTAGGCCTGGTCCTTACCGTTACTGTGCCAGAGCCGGTATTACCGTCATTGTCCGTAACCTGTACAGTTATGGTAAATATATCGGATATTCCGGCAGGAGCGGTCCAGCTCAGGGTCTGTGCCGTGCCATTGTCGGAAAACAGTCCTGTTTCAGTGGTATTCCTGCCCGAGGCCGACCACCTGTACAGGTACGGTGACTCCCCTCCACTTACTGACGCATTCAGCGTGGTGGTGCCGCCAAGGCTTATGACACCGGGATTTGCGGTTGCGGTAACAGTAATGGCCTGGGCCGGGGTAAAGGTTACAGCCGCCCTGCCAACCTGGCCTTTATAGCAATTTACCGCATCACTCGACATTACAGCCCCGGCCACCACAACACCGTTGGCTTCATCGCTGGCAACCGCCCTGGCCTGACCAGTCACCCCGAACTCCATGCCGGCCAGCGGGCTTGCAGGGTCGGTTACATTAATGGTGACTATCCTTGAGGTATCACCAAGGTCGGTATCATTGGTGGAAGATGCAAGCAGGTAGTACTTGGAGTTGGTTGAATCAGCCATAAAGGCTATGTCATTGACCTCGGTTTCAATGGTATATGTGGATATGAGAGAGGCCGATGACGGAGTGCTTACATTTATTACCGCTATCCGGTTTGTATTGTCCGGCATCTGAACAATGGCAAAAAGGTAGTGGTTTCCGGACCATGAGCCAAGGGCGAGTTTCCTTACATACCCCTCCATCACACTGCTGTCCAGCAGGATGGCCGTTGACGGATTGGACCAGTTGCTGAAGGTGTTGTCACCGGTATCAAGGATGAGCACACCGCGGTCGCCATAGGCGACATGAACAAAGGTATCGGCGGCGCGCTGGTCGATAACAACGTCCTCGGCCACTCCGCCTCCAAGCATTGAAACCTGACGATTGAGGGTGAAGCTGTGGGAAGTGGCGCCGTCATAAGTCATGAGAAGAATGCCTGCATCCGCGTCAGCCACCGCCACATGGTAATGGTCGTTGCTGTCTTCAAACACATCCACTCCCCTGGCAGAACCGGGGGTGTTGTAGGATTCATTGGCATTGCTGGACCCATCATACTGAAAGGTTCCGCCAATGCCAGTAAGCTGCATCTTTTTCAGACCGGCGGAACCGGCTGCAACAAACAGGTGGACCGTGGTTGCCGTTCCGCCGCTTGCATCCGCCGCAAGGTCATAGGGTATTGCGGCAAGGTTTGTGCCTGTACCCTCGGCGTCAACCTTGCTGTTCCACGCCAGATCATAACCCAGTTTCCCGTCCGAATCCGTCTGGGGAACCGGCGCGCTTCCGGCAGTATTGATGTCATAAAGCCTTACTCCGCCTGCCTGGTCCAGGACAAACGCATAGGAGTTGCCTCCAACCTGAAAGGTTTCAACCGCGGCGGGTGCCACCGACTCATCCCACTGGAAGGCCAGGGTCACTTCGGGATCCGAGGCCATTGAGGCGCCGGCAAGGTCCTTGAATCCTGCCCCTCCATCAGCCACGTAGATATGATCCATGTCGGTGGCTGTGCCGCCGTTTGGCTCAATATAAAAAATCTTTTCTGACGTGCCGGTGGTATCGAGCCTGCTGGTAAACTTCAGGTACAGATCATCATCGGCTCCCCCTGTCTGAAGTACATGTATGCCATTTACAACGGAATTTCCCGTGCCCACTATAAGCCATCCAGCCTTGCCGGAGGTCGTTCCGGCCGCCTCGAAATTGATACCGTAACAGTTGAGATCAGGAAGAATGACCTCGGTGAGATTGCCCCTGTCCTGCATCTCATAATCGGTGCCGTAATCAAGCTCGTATGCCACAACGCCGTTATTGGTGGCCAGGAAAATCAGGATTTCATCATCCGCGCTGGCGCCATCCACATCCGCATGTGAATAGG
>JALVQQ010000262.1 GCA_027025395.1 Deltaproteobacteria bacterium
GGCATCCCTCAGGATTGCTGAGGCAAACCAGGTAATGGACATGCTGGAATCCGGAGGAAGCCTTACATATGTCGATGTCCGCCAGAGCCTTACGGGCATCAAGGCCACACGGTTCTTCCAGGTACGGCCTGGCACTGACTACGCACTTGCCCTGGGCATGATAAACCAGGTGCTGAAAAAGGAGGCATACGACAGGGCGTTCCTTGAAAAGTATGTGACCGGTTTTGAGGCGCTTGAGGAATTCATTGAGCCATATACTGCGGAGTGGGCGGCCAAGGAGTGTGGCATCAAGGTGAACAAGCTGAAGGCCTTTGTTGATGAGATAGCTGATCAGCGGCCAAAGGTAATTTTCCATCCCGGATGGATGCTTTCCCGTTACAGCGATTCCTTTTATGCAAGCCGCGCACTCCAGATTCTCAATGTCCTCATGGGCAACATTGAGCAGCAGGGCGGGCAACTCTTCCCCAAGACTCCCGGGGATTGCGGTGTGAAAGGCCTCAGAAGCCTTGACGCCCTTGTCCCAAAGCCCGAAAAGGAACGTGCTGACGGAGTCGGGACAAAGTACAAACACTTTGACAAGGGACCGGGACTTTTCCATCTCTTTTACGATGCAATAGCCACTGGTGAACCTTACCCGGTCAAGGCGGTAATATGCTACAGGCATGATCCTTTCAACTGCTTTCCTGACCCGGCGGCACAGAAGGAGGCGCTTGAAAATGCGGAACTGCTGGTATCCATTGATACGCATTTCAGCGAGTTCGGCTGGTTTGCCGACGTGATTCTTCCGGAATCAATGTACCTTGAACGGGAGACTCCGGTTATTACCCAGAAGGGGCCAAAGCCACGTTTTACCCTGCGGCAGCGTGCAGTTGAGCCAAGATTTGACACAAAACCCTCGTGGGAGATCTTCAAACAGCTTGCTGACAGGGTGGGAATCGGAGAATATTTCCCCTTTAATACCATTGAGGAGCTGTGGAACTGGCAGCTGGAGCCAACCGGTCATACATACCAGGAGTTTGACGAAAAAGGCTATATTGAACTGAGTGACAAGCCAATTATGTATGAAAGCATAGATGACAAGTTCAAAACTCCTTCCGGAAAGATAGAGATAATAAGCAGCGTTCTTGAAGATGCAGGGTTGCCCTCTCTCAAACCCTATGAATCTCCTGCCAAACCGCCAAAGGGAAGATTCAGGCTGATTTTTGGACGTTCCCCGGTTCATGCCCACGGGCACACCATAAACAATCCGTTGCTGCATGAACTGTTTCCTGAAAATACCCTCTGGATTAACAAGCGTGTGGCCACCAAACTCGGAATTAAGGAAGGCGACTGGGTTGATGTAATCGCAGATACCCAGAAGGGAATAGTAAGGGCGCATGTAACGGAATTTATCCATCCGGAGGCGGTCTATACTGTCCACGGCTTTGGGCGCCAGATTCCGCTACAGTCCAGGGCATACCATGCCGGAATGAGTGATCAGAAACTCCAGGAAGGCCTGTTGCAGAAGATGGACCCGGCAGGAGGCGGACTCTGCCTGTGTGAAAAATTCGTTACTGTCCGCCGAAGCCACAGGAATCCAAGGAGGAGGGTCGAGCTGTGAACAAATACCTGATCTATCTCAATTCAAGAAGGTGCATTGGCTGCCATGGCTGCGAGGTGCATTGCAAGACCAACAAGAAGCTGCCTGTTGGGCCATTGCTGTGCGAAATAACCCATGAGCCGCTGAAGGCTGTAAAGGGAGTGCCCAAGACCGAATTTCATTTCCGCTCATGTTATCACTGCGAGGAACCTTTCTGCGTTGATATATGCCCTACAAAGGCCATGGTCAAGCGCGAGGACGGCATAGTCTATGTGGAGCAGGAGAAATGTATCGGCTGCATGTCATGTGCAGGGGCATGTCCCTGGGGCATTCCGCAACTTAACCCCGACACTGGAAAGGCTGTAAAATGTGACTACTGCATGGACAGAATAGATCAGGGGCTGAGGCCAGCATGTGTTACAAAATGTACAACGCATGCCCTGAAATTCGTTACCATACAGGAAGTATAAAATACTCAATCAACTACGGCTGACATCACGGCCAATCGCAGGCTCTCGTGTCAGTACGTCAATGAAGATGGCCGCATCGTTCACCCTATGCGGCCATCTCTGTTTTTGGGAAATTTTCCGGCAGGAAGGGGCCAGGATTGCAGCCCCCTGGTTCATGATTCAGGCAACAGACCTGGAAGTTGAGATTTTATTTTTCCCACTCTTCACAAAGATGGTCCATTATGCCTGATAATCTCTGACAGGCACGATATCATAATCTACATCAGGTCAACACATATCTTCCAGCATTTTTCGAGAGAAGATATTGCTGCTGAAAAACCCTTTTCAAGAGTTATAATCTGCCTGGCAAGCCTTGGTCTTTTCAATATTGAGGTAACAACATTGAGCATGTTGATGGTACCGTCATCTCTTAACGCCCTGGTGAGCTCGCAAGGAATGGATATGCCTGCCTCATCGCTTACTACTTTCAGCACCACAAGAGGCGCTCCGCTTCCCATTGCGGCGCGGGCCACTCCCGAGGCTTCCATTTCAACAACAGTCGCTCCTGTTTCACGAAAAAGCCTCTGTTTTTCCCTGATCATGCAGACAGGCTCAGGCGAGGAAAAAACAGGTCCCCTGCGTACAACCACTCCATTCATCTCAAGCCGCTGGGTAATGGCATCGGACAGCTTGTCGTCACAGCGCATTATGTAAACCGAACCGCTTTTTCTGGGTGAAAGAACCGTGGTGGCCACTACTACGTCTCCAGATCCGAGGGAAGGATCAATGCCACCGGCAATGCCCGTTGAGGAAAGCCTCAGGACGCCAGCCTCCAGCAACATGGTTGCGGCGTCAAACGAATTGTCCAGCCCTATGCCGGAACGGACGAATGCCACGGTTCTGGCAAGCGCATTTTTATGAATCCGTACCGGCATGCTCCCCAGTTTCCATGCCTGTTGCCTGCCGGGCATTATTCTCATTTCACTGGCCAGGGCGGTTATCACCCCTGCCGAGAGTGGTTTGGTAATATTCATGCCCGTCTACCTGAAGGTGACTGAATCAGGGTGGCTGCCGGATTTACTGATGATGTTTTCCCTGAACTGTATGTATGCCGACCGTACCGCAACGTATGGATCAAGCGACGCCGCCTTGAAATCCTCATACTCTCCAAGCCTGAGAGAACGCCTGTTGACTTCCCTGCCAGCCCTAATGGCGGCGCCCTGCCAGAAACTTCCGATATAATAGTTTAGAGGCGTCAGATAGGAGTCGCCGGCCATGCCAATGGCATCCCTGGGACTGGAAGGCCCTATGAACGGCAAAACGATGTACGGGCCGAAACCTACTCCCCATTTACCCAATGTCTGGCCAAGATCAGCCGTCACGGGCTGAAGGTCAAACATCCTCTCTGCCGGATCTCCCAGCCCTCCAATACCCAAAACCGTATTTATAAAGAAGCGCGCCGCCTCTATGCCTGCCTGTTTGAACCTGAGCTGCAGCAGGCAGTTGGCAAAACGTGCCGGAGCGGAAAGATTCTCCCAGCCATTTTCCATTCCGATACGGAGAGGCTCGGGAATGATTTTGGAGTAGACTGTGGCAACAGGTTTAAGACCCCAGAAATAGAGGCGGTCATTAAAAGTAAAGATGTAACGGTTTAATGGCTCGGCCGGATCCCAGATATCAGTCTGTGGCTCATCATCATTCCAGTCATCCATTATATCGGCATACTCATCCGCCGGAGAGGTTTCCGTCGCTGCCCCGGTGACATCATCTGGCACTGGGCCTGATGCGGCAGATGCCTGTTCTTCCTGGCTGAAGCAGGGCGTGGCAGGCTGACAGACGAAGACCATGGACGTCAACATCAGGGCTGTAGTCATCAAACGTGTCAAAATGGCTATTTTGCTCTGGAAGATCATTATTTTATATCCGTGGCATTTACAAATTTTCATGAGAATAGTTTAATTGCGCGGCATTACCGGCCTGGCTGCGGAGAAGCAAAAAGTGAGTGAACCTGGCAGTTGCCGTTTGGCACAAAAAAACCCTGGAAAATCCGGTGGTGCAACAACTGAAAAACGATTCAGGACGTATATCTTTAATAAAGCCATGACACCACTGTCAACTTCAAAAAGGCATCATGTTCTTTGCATTGATCCCAGGCGGTATTCATGCGGAAAGGCGGAAAATAGATAATGAAAGTGCTCGTTACAGGCGCCACGGGTTTTGTCGGTTCTGCTGTGGCGTTAAAGCTGGTTGAGGCAGGTCATGAGGTAAGGTTGCTTGTCCGCCCTTCAAGCGACCTCAGGAATCTTGAAGGAATGGACGCCGCGCGGGTTGCAGGCGATCTTACAGATCCCGTGTCGCTCAAAACGGCTGTCAAGGGATGCGAGGCGCTGTTTCACGTTGCAGCTGACTACAGGCTCTGGGTGCCAAACCCTGAAGAAATTTACAGGGTAAACGTGGAAGGAACTGAAAATATCCTGAAAGCCGCTCTGGACGCCGGGGTAACCCGGATATGCTATACCAGCAGTGTCGCTACCCTTGGTCTCAACAGTGATGGCTCGCCTGCCGATGAAGATACACCGGTTGATATTGACCAGATGATAGGTCATTACAAGCGTTCGAAGTTCCTTGCCGAACAGAAGGTAATGGAGCTTGTGCGGGAACATGATGCCCCGGCAGTTATAGTCAACCCTTCTACTCCCGTTGGCCCAAGGGATATAAAGCCGACACCCACCGGAAGGATGGTCCTTGATGCCGCTTCTGGCAAGATGCCTGCCTATGTCGATACCGGGCTGAATTTTGCCCATGTGGATGACGTGGCACAGGGCCATCTGCTCGCATTTGAAAGAGGCAGGATCGGACGGAGATATATACTGGGCGGGGAGAATATGACCCTGAAGGAATTTCTTGCAGCAGTAGCCGCAACAGTTGGCCGCAGGCCGCCGCGCATCAGGCTGCCTCACGGTCTGGTAATGCCGGTTGCCGTTGTGTCGGAATGGTGGTGCAGAATTGCCGGCAGGGGGGAACCGCTGGCCACGGTTGACGGAGTAAGACTTGCCAGAAAGAAGATGTTCTTTTCCTGCAAGAGGGCGTGCAGGGAACTTGGTTATAAAAGCAGGCCAGTGGAAGAGGCGGTTCGTGATGCCGTACTGTGGTTCAGGGAAAACGGTTATCTGAGGCGCTGACTCCATGAAAAGCGGGGCCGCCATACTGTTTTTCACCGGCATAGCTGCATTTACTGTAATAATTGCCTATTTCGGCGCTGGCGAGATTGCCAATGCCCTTGCCCAGGCAGGTGCGGGCCTGCTGCTTGTGACCGCGTCCCATTTCCTTCCGCTTTTTCTTGATTCAATTGCATGGCGGCCGCTGCTTGCTGTTTTCGGCCCGGTCCCTTCCCTGGCCAGGCTTATGCAGGCGAGATGGATAGGAGAATCGATAAATTCGCTGCTTCCGGCGGCTCAGATTGGCGGGGACTTTGCCAGGGCAAGATTCCTCGTGAAATTCGGAGTGGCTGGCGCGGCAGGTGGGGGCAGCGTGGTGGTGGAGCTTACCATTGCGGTATTGACCCAGGTAATCTTTACACTGATGGGCATTGGATGCCTGCTGCACCTTGGACGCGGTGACCTTGCAGGAAGCGCCCTTGCGGGTGCGGTCATGCTTGGCCTTTTATGCACGGGTTTTGTCATGGCGCAGCGTCTCGGCATGTGGAGGCATATTGTAAAAATACTCTCCATGATAGGTGGAGAAGAGAAATTCAGGACACTTGCTCAACAGGCTGAGGCACTTGACAGTGCGGTGATGAAAATATACACACAGACCGGCGCTCTGGTTAAATCCACCTTCTGGAGGCTGGCCGGGTGGGTGGCAGGAGTGGCCGAGGTCTGGATTGCCATGCGTGTTCTTGGCGCGCCGGTGAGCCTTTCCCAGGCCTTCATGCTTGAAAGCCTGGGCCAGGCCGTCAGGGCGGCCGCCTTTCTGGTGCCAGGGGCGCTCGGGATACAGGAAGGAGGTTTCATACTCCTTGGCAGTCTTATAGGGATGTCTCCGGAGCTTTCTGTAAGCCTTTCCCTTGCAAAGCGTGTAAGGGAACTGCTGTTGGGGATCCCGGGACTCGTTTACTGGCAGGTGGATGAGGGGAGCCCGGTTCTGGGCAGGATTAAAAAGATAATGAGGAAATAAGGATGATTTGTGCAAGTACAGAAAAGACGATATTCTCAGCGGCCTTGATGCTTATTGTTATGCTGGCCGCGCCCTTCCAGGGGAATGTCCTGGGTGATGTTGAGCACGCCGCCGGAGAGCTGTTGCTTGACAGGCCGGAAAAGTGCGTGGAACAACTTCACTCGGCCCTGCTTGACGTTATGAAAAGCGGCGGTTCCTGCAGGGCCAGGTACAAAAGGCTTGAAAATGTCATACCAGGGCTGTTCAATTTTGAGATTACGTGCCGCCTGGTGCTTGGGCGCCGCTTCCGTTCACTGTCAAAAGAGAAACAGGACAAATTCGTAAAGGCGTTTGAGCAGATGAGCATTGCGACGTATGCTGACAGGTTTTCATCCTACAACGGAGAAAAATTCTTTATTGTTGGAGAAAAACCTTTGCGGAAGAACCGTGTCGTTGTACAGACAATACTGCGGACCTCTGACGGGGAGGATATTCCGCTGGATTATACATGTGTGGAGCACCGCGGCAGTTGGCGTATCGTTGCGGTTACAGCAAAAGGGGTAAATGACCTTGCGGTGAAAAAGGCCGAGTATGCCAGCTTTCTGAAGAAAAATTCCATGGAAGCCCTATGTGATTTCCTTTCGAGACAGAAAGAAAAATGCACTGGAAATGACAATGATTCCTGATATCCAGGCAGTTTTTTTTGACTATGGCGGCACCCTTGACGCAGGAGGCGTTGCCTGGAAGGAACATTTCTGGCCGATATATCAGAAACACGGCATGGACGTGGATTACCCTGATTTTGTCAGGGCATTTTACAGCTCTGATGATTTGCTCGTGGAGCAGGGTGACCCCGACCTGTCTCTGACCGGGATAGTAAGAAAACAGGTTGCACTGGTCCTTGAAAACCTTGGCATCAACTCTCCGGGTGCAGCAGAGGCAATTGCCTCTGATTTCTGCAACAGTTCATTCCAGGCCATCAGGAGAAATCTCCCTGTATTAAGGCAGTTGTCAGGCAGGGTCAGGCTTGGCATCATTTCAAACAACTATGGCAACCTCGAGGCCATCTGCAAGGAGACGGGACTGTACGACCTGATGTCAGTCATGGTGGACTCCAGGAGAGTAGGAGCAGTCAAGCCTGACAGGCGCATCTTCAATGCGGCCCTTGATGCCCTGAATCTGCCAGCCGGCAAATGCCTGATGGTTGGGGATTCGTTTGAAAGAGACATAAGAGGCGCATTGAACATGGGAATGAGGGCAGTATGGCTGGTTCCGGAAAAGGGCATTACCGCCGCTGTTGAAAAGGCCCATGACATTGATGTCCCTGTGATAACATCCATAGACGAGCTCCCCTTGATGCTGGGCTTGAAACAGGCAGGAGAGGCCTGGGCACAGCCGCTCCATGCCACGCAGGTAATTTTCAAGTAGCTCATTATTCTATCCTGGGAAACCGAATTGACATGTTGGACACCAATGCAGGGCTCATTGCCGCGGGAACCGGAAGCAGATTCAGAAATGCAGGCATTTCCTGCCCCAAGCCCCTCATAGAGATCTCCGGAATGCCGCTGATGGGCTGGACACTCAGCCAGTTTGCCCAAGCAGGGCTTGAAAAACTCAAGGTGATATTCAACACCTCGAACTGCAAGCCGTGCATGGATTATATCGCACGTCACTTCTCATGGTTCGAAGTTGACGCCGTCTGCCGGGATACAGCTTCATCGTTTGAAAGCTTCATGGATGTGCTGTCAAGAAGCAGAAACAGGCGTATTCTAATCACCACCACCGATTCCATCTATCCGCCCGGAAAGCTGAAGGCCCTGCTGGAATATGCAGACACGCTGCCTCAAGGCGTGATGGTTCTCGGCCTTACAGGTTTCATAGATGATGAAAAACCACTTTATGCCACGGCTGACCAGTCGGGACGCGTCACTGCCCTTGGCAATGAGCCTGCCCAGCTGGTAACAAATGGTGTCTATCTCATGCCTGCCGGCGCCTGTGAGGCCGGAAAGGGCAAGACGTTTCCTGCTCTCAGAAAATTCCTGGCGTTTCTGGTTGAAAATGGTTTAGAATGCCACGGTTTTGATATGGGCAAATCGGTTGACGTGGACCGTCCTGAAGATATGGTCCAGGCTGAAAGATTTGCGGGGAACTTTCAAAAAGATCAGGTTTCTGCTTCAATGCCTTGAAAAGTTGAGCATATTTTTTGTGTAATATGAGGAAAAACACTTACATAGGGATATTCCGGGAGGCGGAGCATTCACCTGACCGGGTTGAAGATGATGAACTTATACTCAGGGCGGTGGCTGACCGGCTTGAAGAATCGTCGGACAATCATGTCAGGCTTATCTTTCCTTCTGAGTTGTCTGAAATTGATTATGTTCCTGATCTGATTTTCTACATGGCCGAGGAGGAGCCTGTGCTGGAACAGCTTCAGGATTTTGCCCGTAAAGGGACACAGCTTGTAAACAGTGTGAACGGAGTCAAAAACACCTTCAGAAAGGAGATGACCCGCGCCCTTTCTCCCCTGTCCTTTGTCCCTGAAACAGTTATAACCTCCGCAAGCGCGGGGTCAGTTGCACTTGATACGCCTGTATGGGTCAAGCGGGGAGATTACCATGCCATTGAGAAAGATGACGTGTTATTTGCGAAGGACCGTTCTGAGTTGAAAAAGGTACTTGATTCATTCTTGAAGCGCGGCATTGAAACGGTGGTAATACAGCGTCATGTTGCAGGAGACCTGATAAAATTTTACGGGGTCAGAGGTGATGATGAGGGTGAAGAGGGTATGATACGGTGGTTTCACTGGTTCTACCATAAAGATCAGGAACTGAACAGTTACATTTTCAGCGAAACCGAGCTTGAAAAACTGTGTGAATCAGCCGCCTCCTGTCTGCGCCTGGAAATTTTTGGCGGCGATGCCATAGTTACGGAACCAGGTGAAATTTTCATCATTGACGTAAATGCCTGGCCGAGTTTCGCACTTTTCAGGGATACGGCCTCCCGGCATATTGCAGACCATATAGTTGCAAAGGTGAAGTGTAATCCATGAGAGCTCGTCAGACATTTGAAGTGCATCATCCTGAAAAAACAGAAATATTGCAGCGGTAATGCAGCGGCAAGTGGAGAAAACCTAATTGACAGACAACAATCAGAAAAGGCACAGGATACCCGGGCCCGAGTCAGCCAGGCTCTTTGCCGAGGAAAGCCGCTATATGGCCCCTGGCCTGCAATCAATAGCGCTTTTTTCCCAGATTGTAGCCAAGGAGGCAAAAGGGGTAAGGATTACGGATGTGGATGGCAACAGCTTCCTGGAC
>JALVQQ010000263.1:0-559 GCA_027025395.1 Deltaproteobacteria bacterium
CCTGGAATAATCACCGGAGGAAAGACCATACGCTACGTTGACAAGGTAACCTCCAATGTAGATTCCAGCGGTGGCGGAACAATCATAACCTACGACGTGGAAACCAAGGACATCTTTCAGGGCGTTGGAATGGGGGTCATGGCCAATATCGCTGATAACGGCGATATAATCCTGCAGCTCAGTCCTGTAACCACTCAACTTGATGGGGATATAGAATATATGGCCTTTGGAGACGCACAGGTAGGACTGCCCAAGGTTTACCTCCGGCAGATAACCACCATGGCCCGGGTGCATGACGGCCAGATGCTTATAATAGGCGGAATAATAAACAATCAGGAGGGAACGCAGGGCAATCAGGTGCCGTTACTGGGAGACATCCCGTACCTCGGATACCTTTTCAAGAGCGAGGCCAAATTCACCAAGAAGGTCGAAATGGTCATCCTGCTGAGGCCTCATATTGTTGAAATATAAGCAGCTTCGGCTTATAATGAAGTGACATTATGCCCCCTTTTATGGGGGCTTTCTATTTTGTAACCGGCTGCACGGGTTAGCCTTTCCA
>JALVQQ010000263.1:569-9484 GCA_027025395.1 Deltaproteobacteria bacterium
GCAAAAAAAACAGCATGATGGTGACCCGTTTTGGGGTTTCTGTCCCTGATGAGCTGATAAAGGCGTTTGATGCCTATATCACTCAGCGGGAATATGGAAGCCGGTCCGAGGCAATCCGGGATCTGATCCGCGAAAAACTGGTTGAGCAGGAATGGGAAAAGGAATCCCAGGATATGGAAGTTGTAGGCACCATTACCTACGTTTTTGATCATCACAAACGTGAGCTTGTGGATTCAATCCTGGATATTCAGCACGATTTCCCTGAAACCGTTGTGGTATCCCAGCATGTTCACCTGGATCATCACAACTGCCTTGAAGTGGCGATTGTCAGGGGCAGGCCTACCACCTTGAGGGGCCTTGCGTACAAACTCAAGGCCCTGAAAGGCGTCAAGCACTGCAGTTTCACCATGACAACCACCGGTGCGGAGCTTTCGTGAACATCATCGTGCTGGCCAATGGCATGAAACAGCATGCGCTTTTGTTTGCATTTTGCATAACCTGACGGTATTCCACACCATCGGCTGATCGCCCTGCAAATTTCTATCCAGGCAAAACCAGCAGGGATCTTTTCACAGACAAACCGGCATATTATATTTTCGTTCTTGTTGTAACCAGGCAAGATTCATCACAATAATAATTTATCCCATCAGGGGCAGGAGTTTCCGGCAATGCAGGAGCAGACAGAACTTTTTTCAGGCACCACCAAGACCTGTGACATATCATCCGAGTTAAAAAAATCATATCTTGATTATGCCATGAGCGTAATCATCGGAAGGGCATTGCCTGACGTCAGGGACGGCCTTAAACCCGTCCACAGACGCATTTTGTTTGCAATGCATGAACTTCGTAACGACTGGAACAAGCCTTACAAAAAATCGGCGCGCATTGTCGGTGACGTTATAGGTAAGTATCATCCCCACGGTGATACGGCTGTTTACGATACCATCGTAAGAATGGCCCAGGATTTTTCCATGGGCTATCCCCTGATAGATGGACAGGGCAACTTCGGCTCTGTTGATGGCGACTCACCCGCGGCAATGCGTTACACAGAAATCAGGCTCACAAGGCTTGCCCATGAGCTGATGGCGGACATAGAAAAGGAAACCGTTGATTTTGTCCCAACGTATGACAATTCAATGGAAGAGCCATCGGTCCTGCCCTCAAAGGTCCCCAACCTGCTTATAAACGGCTCTTCCGGCATTGCCGTGGGAATGGCCACCAACATTCCTCCGCATAATCTTGGCGAGGTAGTGGATGCCCTGATTGCGCTTATTCAGAATCCTGATGCCACGGTTGCAGACCTGATGGAGCATATACCTGCCCCGGATTTTCCCACGGCTGGTTTTATATGCGGCAAAAAGGGGATACAGACGGCTTACGAAACCGGAAGGGGCATAATCAAGATGCGCGCGCGCGCCACGGTGGAACAGGTTGCACGGGGCAAACGTGAACAGATTATCATTACCGAGCTTCCCTATCAGGTGAACAAGGCAAAACTGGTGGAAAAAATTGCCCACCTGGTCAGGGACAAGAAAATTGAGGGCATCTCTGCAGTACGGGATGAGTCTGACAGGCAGGGAATGCGCATTGTAATAGAGCTCAAGAAGGACGGTTTTGCACAGGTCGTGCTGAATCATCTCTACAAGCACACCGCGATGGAATCCAGCTTTGGCATCATCCTCCTTGCCATTGTAAACGGCAAACCTGAGCTGCTGAACCTTAAAGAGGTGCTTGCCCATTTTCTGCAGCACCGCAAGACCGTAATCATACGCCGCACCACCTATGAACTAAGAAAGGCGGAGGAGCGTGCCCACATACTGGAAGGGCTCAAGATCGCCATTGACAACCTGGATGAGGTTGTGGCCCTGATCAGGGCGTCCAAGACCCCTGCTGAGGCGAAACAGGGGCTTATGGACAGGTTCGCTTTAAGCCCCATCCAGGCACAGGCGATCCTTGACATGAAACTGCAGCGGCTTACCGGCCTTGAGCTGGAAAAAATACTTGAGGAATACCGGCAGATACTTGAGACCATTAAACGCCTCAAGGCCATTCTTGCCAGTGACAAGCTGGTGCTTGAGATAATTGAAGAGGAACTGACGGAACTCAAGGACCAGTTTGCAATTCCACGCCGTACAGAACTGATAAATGCGCCGGATGAGATAAGCATAGAAGATCTTATTGTTGAAGAGGATATGGTGGTAACCGTATCGCATCACGGATACATCAAGCGAAACCCTGTCAGCATATACCGCAACCAGAAACGCGGCGGCAAGGGGGTCACCGGCCTTTCTTCGCGTAAGGAAGACTTTATCGAGAGACTTTTTGTGGCGTCAACCCATGACTATTTTCTATGCTTGAGCAACCTCGGCAGGCTTTACTGGCTCAAGGTACATGAAATTCCCCAGGCCTCCCGCACCAGCCGGGGCAAGGCGCTGGTGAACCTGCTGCCGCTTGACCGGGAGGCGCATGAACATATTGCAGCTGTTGTTCCGGTTCGTGAATTTGAAAAAGACAAATATGTAGTCATGGCTACCCGCAGGGGTCTGGTTAAAAAAACAGCCCTTGAGGCATTTTCACACCCCCGTCCCAGAGGAATAATTGCAGCAATAGTAAAAGATGGAGATGAACTCATTGCCGCTGCAATAACCGACGGCAATGCCGACATCTTTCTTGGCACACGAAACGGCTACAGCATCAGGTTCCACGAAGATGACGTACGGCCAATGGGCCGCACCGCCGCTGGCGTGAGAGGCATACGGCTTGCCGACAATGACCAGGTTGTGGCAATGGAGGTCATTTCCGACACCAATGCCACTCTCTTCACGGTTGCGGAAAAAGGCTATGGCAAACGTACCCCGGTAGGCGAGTACCGGGTGCAGGCAAGGGGCGGGAAAGGCATTATCAACCTAAAAACCACGCCCAAGGTCGGCAAGGTCGTAGGAGTGGTGCTTGTACATGACTCTGATGAAGTCATGCTTGTAGGCGCGGGCGGCAACATAATACGCATGGGCGTAAGCGATGTTCGTATTATCGGACGCTCCACCCAGGGAGTAAGGCTTATACGTATTGATGACAACGACCGCCTGGCCGCTGTGGCCAAACTGGCGGACCGGGATGATGATTAGATGAAAAGTGTCTGTGTGCTTGGCGCAGGCAGCTGGGGAACAGCACTTGCCCTGTTGCTTGCCAGAAAGGGAATTCCCACAGTCATGTGGGGCCGTGACAGAAGGTTCATTCAGGAAATTGCCCAAGCAGGGGAAAATTCGAGGTATCTTCCAAAGGCCCCCTTTCCATCAACACTGACCGTAACCAGCTCCATGGAGGAGGCGCTCTTGCGGGCTGAGATAATCCTGGTGGTGATCCCGTCCCACGGTTTCAGAAAGGTGGTGCGGCAGGCGGCGGTTATCCTGAAAAAGAGAGCGCAACCGCCAATGGCTGTGATAAGCGCATCAAAAGGCATTGAGAATTCAACCCTCTGCACCATGACCGAAATACTTGAACAGGAGCTTCCCCCTGATTTGTCCGGGCACCTTGCAGTGCTTTCCGGACCGAGTTTTGCCAGGGAAGTGGCAGACAGCCTGCCGACCGCAGTGGCACTGGCGGCCTCTGACGCCGGATTATGCGCCAGTCTCCAGCAACTCTTTTCCACCGACAGCTTCCGGGTTTACAGCAACCTTGACCCTGTGGGGGTACAGCTCGGAGGGGCCCTTAAAAATGTCATGGCAATTGCATCCGGCATTTCAGACGGGTTAAAATTCGGCACCAATACCAGGGCGGCGCTCATTACAAGAGGGCTTGCCGAAATGACCCGGCTGGGCATCAAGGCCGGCGCAAACCCCTTGACCTTTGCAGGGCTTGCAGGGCTTGGCGACCTGGTTCTCACATGCACGGGAGACCTAAGCCGCAACAGGCAGGTTGGCCTCAGGCTTGGGGCAGGTGAATCAATTGATGATATTGTAAAATCAATGAGCATGGTGGCAGAAGGGGTCAAGACCTCCAGATCTGTCCATGAACTTGCCCGGAAGTACGATGTTGAAATGCCCATAGCCAGCCAGGTTTACAGGGTGATTCATAAAGGTCGTGAACCGGGCGACGCGGTCAGGGAGCTCATGATGCGCCCTCCCAAACATGAGCTGCACGGTGTTTCATTCTGTTAAGCAGGCCATGAACACAACCGGGGAGCAGCGGCGCTACCGGGCTGTAATGGCCCGGAAGGGACTGCAGTCATACGAAGTAAGACACCTTGAAACAGATCTGCACGTACAGACAGAACAGGATCTAAGCAGGGAGTGTTCCGCATGGATAATCGAGGCCAGGCTCTCCATTGAAAATTACGCCAGGTCTCATCAGGGGTTTATGGACAGCTACTCCCCTCTCCCGCCCGATCCCCTTGCCCCGCCCGTGGTACTCCAGATGCTTGAAGCCTCCTCCAGGGCTGGAACAGGCCCAATGGCGGCCGTGGCCGGAGCCATCGCCGAATATGTGGGCAGCAGATGCGCCAGGAAAAGTGCCGGTGATGTAATCGTTGAAAACGGTGGAGACATCTTTATCCGTGCTTCTGGAAAGGTCATCGTGTCGCTCTGGGCAGGTCAATCACCCCTTAGCGGGCATGTTGGAATAGAGCTGGAATGCCGGGAGTCCCATATAGGGGTCTGCACATCATCCGGCACTGTAGGACATTCCAAAAGTTTCGGAAGGGCCGATGCAGTCTCTGTTATCTCTCCCTCTGTGGCCCTTGCTGACGCAACCGCCACTGCGGTGGGGAACACCATAGCAACTGCCCGGGACATGGAACACGGGCTCCAGGCCATGAAGAACATGCCGGACATAACAGGTGGCGTAATAGTGGTTGGAGATAAAATCGGGGCGTGGGGAGACATCCAGCTTGTACCGATATAGAGGAGCTGCATAATGGAAGTAATTATTCTGGGTTCGGGTACATGTGTGCCATCGGTCCGCAGGGCAGGCCCTGCCGCCTGCGTCCGCACCGAAGGCATGACGATTCTCGTTGATTCATCGGCAGGGACACTGCGCCAGCTTGCCCGTGCAGGGATTGACTATGCCGACATTGACATGATCCTCTATACACACCTGCATCCGGATCACGTAGGTGAATTTGTACCGTTCCTGTTTGCCACAAAATATGCGCCGGGTTACTCAAGAAAACGTCCGGTGATGATACTTGCGGCAGAAGGCTTCAGGACCTTTTACAATTCCCTGCAAAGCGCCTTTGGCGAATGGATTGTACCTGCCGGCGGGATGCTGGAAATAAATGAAATTTCCACTGCAATGAACTGCGCCATGCAGATACCTCCACTTACCATAAGGACCGCCCATGTGAAGCACACCCCGATGAGTCTTGCTTACCGGATAGAGGACAGCCATGGACACTCTGTGGTATTCTCGGGGGACACAGACTTCTGCAATGAAATCACGGACCTTGCCGCTGGTACCGATCTGCTGGTGCTTGAATGCGCAGCCCCTGAAAATGCCAAGGTAAAGGGGCACCTTATCCCTTCGGAGGCCGGACGAATAGCATCCTCCGCACAGGCCCGCAAGCTGGCGCTTACACATTTCTACCCTGAATGCGACAAGAGCGACCTTGTGACGCCGTGCCGTAACGAATACAGCGGCCCCATAATATTGGCCGATGACCTGATGCGCCTTGTTCCGTAACCGGCGTATCCTTCTGGACCCAGCCTCAAGCTGACGCATTATTGTACTGCATCCAGCCTGTATCAAAACAACCATTTCGTGAATCAGAAGCCCGGCTTTTCACACTACTGCCTGAATGCCCCGGAAATTATCCTGCCATCATGAATATAATAAACGGCATTTCCGGCGATCACGGAACGATCCCGCCAGGTGGAGCGCCGCTGCCGGAAGTATGAAGAGTTTCCTGTGTCATCCCTCGATACAGCAACAATTTCTCCCGCCTTGCTCAATTCCGGGGCAGGCCCTGTGGTAATTTCAAACAGCCACAGGCCTGTCCTCGTCCAGGAGTACCGAATGTTGGGCATGTCAGGCACAATATCAAGCCCTTCATATTCAGGGGGAGAATCGGCAAGCTCTATCGGCATGGCAAGCCAGACACTCTCGCCATTGACGAGCCACGTCAACGCATGATGATCCTGAAGCGCACCTGATTCCGTGCCTCTTTTGCCAATCACAACAGACCTTATCTCACGAGGCTCACTTCCGGACGAAATGTCATAAAGGGACAGCTTGACCCCCTGATACCAGGCCCCCCTGCCCTGCATGTCCGGAGAGGAATCGTCGGGAATTGCATCCTTTCCAATACCAAGAAGCAGATTGTCGGTCAATTTGTAGAGATAATCCGAATAGCCGTTAATGTGCAGCTCTCCTGCCACCCTGGGATTTTCCGGGTCCGAAAGGTCAAGTATATACAGAGGATCAGTAACCTTGAAGGTCACTATGAATCCACGGCCTCCTGAAAAACGCGCTGCATAGAGGCGTTCTCCGCGCAGCCCCAACCCGTCCAGTTTTCCCTTGATTTCAAGTGCATGTTTCTCTCTGTTTTCCGCCAGCACAAACAGGACAGTTTCAGAGGTATTGTCCCAGGTTTCCCCGCGGGATGTAACTATCCTCAGGTAATTATCATACTCACTCATGCGGAAGGATTTCTTGTCATCGTGATACCCAAGATTACCCGGGACCCGCCCTGCTGCCGCATAGCTTATCTCACCGTTTTCAACGGTAAATTTATAGAGCTTTGTAAATGTTTCATAAACCGGCCTGGGCATTGCCATTGCGGTTTCGGATATCCCGGACGGAGTGACTCCGCTGCTTTCCATGGGCTTCACCCCATCCACGGGTATTGGCCTGCTGTACGTTGAAGAATCCGCAAGATAAATGGACCGCCCTGATACATAAACCGCATCCGTATGGCCTGCCACTGTTACTGACCTGAATCCCGGCGGATCATAAACCGGAATTGCAGTAACTGTTACAAGAGATGGGTCAGGATAAATATCCGGAGGCAATACAGGGATGAAACAGTCAAGCGGATGCGTCAGGGGCACGGACTCATTGTCATCGAATTTCACCTTGGGCAACAGCTTGTCAACAGGCACAAAATCAGGGACATTTCCATCAACACTTTCCACCGCCGGGGCTTCGGCACCCGGCATGCCAGCAGTAGTGGCCGCCATCGGCTTGTCATGGTAATATATTGGAACAACAGGTGCGGTTTCCGTTACCAGATACAGATACTCCCCCACCATGCGCGTTGCTATCAGGGAGCCGTCAATATCCATCTTTTTTATCACAGCCATGTCATCCGGCCTGGACACATCAATGAATATCAACCTGACATAGTCAGGGTAATATACATACGGGGCGCGTTTCGGGCAGCAGAAATGGCTGGCTGACGAGATGTACACTATGAGGTCCGGACGGTTTTCAGGCCTGTCTGAAAGCAGATACATGGTTCCGAGCGAAGCTTCGCCCTTGAGTTCAAGAGTGTCCAGGTGCCTGGTTGACGGAGGGTCTTCAACCATAAGATCCGACTTGAGGCAAACTGTTCCGGAATTGTTGCGGCACCAGTCAACCCTGAACAGTGTCTTTCCGTCACTCTTTACGATATCAGCCTCGTCCACACCTGCCTCCTGCAGATTGGTCCGGGAAAAAGGAGTGCCTGTCTCACTGTTCTCGCCCTGGGCCGTAACCCCGCCATCCAGCTGCCCGGACACCTGGGGAGAAAGAATATCCTCCGCTTCCATATAAAGGTAATTGCGTTTTTGGGCGACAAGACCACTGTTTAGGAAATTTTCAAGCAGTTCACCATGCTGGACCCTGTGCATGGATGCATCTTCACTATTGTCAAAAACCATAAAGGCAACTGCCTTCCTGCCATAAACAAGCGGACCCCCGTTGATGCTGATGCCACCGTATATGGCATATTCGCCAGGCCCTAGGCCAGGCCCACCGCTGAAGGAAATGGTGCTTTTTTCCGCAAGAGGTCCACGGCGGGCGGCAATCATATGGTCAATGCTCCCGTCCCACGGGCGCCAGATGTCCGCCTCATCCTTCATGTACCATTTGTCTCCATAATGGGCGGCGACATACCATACCGCCGTGCTTTCCGCGTTTACGCCCGTGCAATCAAAGATGAAATCCACCGTAACGGTGTTATCAGGCAGGTAGGTAACAAGATTTGAAGAAGCAGTATCATTACGCAGCCCGCCGGATATGGCCACGTTAACGGCAGGGGTTCCGTCAAGGCCCGTGGCGAGCAGGTCGTGGACATGGGAGGCAGCATGGCCGGAACATGGCGCTTGCAAAAACAAAACCAGTATGATCTGAAGAATAAAATATGTTTTAAAATATATTTTATTTTGATAAGTAAACATCTTGACCTCCATTTGACTTGCCTGGACATATCTCCCCAGGCCTGTCCGGTTCTGGCCGGTTCAGCCAGTATAATCCGGACAATCGGTGAATGTTCTCTTCCACAAAACCAGGAATAATTGCCTATAATTCCGCCAAGGCAACTTGCCTTTTAACGATTCGTGACGATATTGTTAAATATAAATTTTCCAGTTTGCATTGAAACATGACTCAGACGGAAGACATCTCATAATTAAAATGCATTTATCATACCAATCAGCCAAAATCTGTGTCCTCGTCGTATACAGTCAACATTTTCCACAGCCTGACCATCCAATACGGGAGAGGGGGGCGCCATGTCAAAAGAAGTAAGGGAACTTGTTCAAAAATACCGGCCAGGTCTTTCATTTGGCCTGTACGGGGACATTTTTACAGACACCACTGAATTCATGAAGATTGAATCGGGTGATGTCATACATATTGACGGGCTCCACTACCTGGTCCTTAGGGACGAGGCAGAGAGAAGTTTTGGCATTGAAGACCCGAAATACTGGGTCAAGCGCTGT
>JALVQQ010000264.1 GCA_027025395.1 Deltaproteobacteria bacterium
GATATCTCCAGTCCCCTCTTTTTTGCAAAACAGACATCCTTGATGCCCATCTCCCTGGTTTCTTTAAGATTCTCCTTTGAAGGAAAAGCACCATCAAGAGCAACCCGCAAAGGGGGACTGTATATCTCCTGCTGGCGCTCCAGCATTTCTTTGGTCAAGGTGGACTCTTCCGGATTACCATCAAGAATCTGGCGAACGGGCATTAAGTTGGAAGCTCCGCCACTCAGACAAATCATGTGACCGTAATAGATATCACGTCTGTCCTTGATTATTATGTCTGTGTGCTCTTTGAAGATTGAAAATATCTTCTCTGAAGCAGGGAGTGCCTCGTCATTAATGACGCGTCGGATAGCTTTAATATTATGGTTCAGTGTGGACTTTCTGGATGAATCCTGAAAGCTGAACCTGCAGAACCAGTGATATGTAACGGAGTATTGCAAATGAAATTCCAGTTCTTTGTAGCTGAACCCATTCATCTGTTTGATCAAGGCTGCCCCGAGCACCTGCTAAACAGTAATCCCTGAGCTACGCTGTTTGACTTCCCCCTGGAGATATCTTGTAGCACAAGATCGTATATGCTACGATTCTGATCCGGAATGTTACTGATCTCATCCATTTCTTTTGCTTTGGGGGGAGTCAGGGAGTGGCTGGCAAAGGGAAAGCTGTTTTTTTGTGGTTTTTTCGCATGCCAGGTACCCAATTCAATTTATTTGCCATGTAAATTCCGCTGGTTACGGTTTTTCATACTAATAGATCGTGCGAAAAAGTCCACCTCTTTTTTGCATTTTCAGAAAATTTAAACAGTATGATATCCATTCCTGGATGGACACTATTTATGGATATGGCTGAGCGTGCCCGCTGTGACGATTTCAGCATAGTATCCTGATTTTGTCGGCTTGCAGTCGACGCCTTCTGAAGTCACCGGCTTGCAGTCGGCGGAGCCTTCACATCTTTTTTCATTTAGGAGCAAAGCCGCACATGTTTTCTGGCAGGCACCGCCTTCTGGTGCTCACATCCACGTTTCCCAGGTGGCGGAATGATACAGTCCCCCCCTTTGTTTACGAGTTATCCCGCAGGGTTGCCGGAAATTTTGCGGTCACTGTTCATGCTCCACATTATCCCGGGGCTGCAGCCAGGGAACAGGTGGAGGGTATGGATGTCAGGAGGTTTCGCTATTTTTTCGGGACGTTTGAAAAACTTGCAGGCGCCGCTGGCATTCTTCCCACGCTTAGAGGCAATCGGCTTTATTACGCCGTTGTTCCTTTCTTTCTGGCCTCCCAGTTTTTTTCTCTTTTAAAAACAGTAAAATCTGTTCGTCCTGACATTATTCATGCGCACTGGCTTTTTCCCCAGGGGTTTTGGGCAGTGCTATTGAAAAGAATATTCAAGATTCCAGTGGTTGTGACAGCGCATGGGTCAGACGTTTTTGGGCTTGATGCCAGGTTCTTCAGGGCAATACACCGGCAAACCGTGGAAGATGCAGATAGAGTTACGGTTGTAAGCAGTGCATTGGGCAGGTTCATAAATGCAAATATTTCAAAGGCTGCTGTTCCCTTGATAATGCCAATGGGGGTTGATGGCAGGGTGTTCAACCCCGGGGCCAACGACCCGGCTATCCGCATGAAATATTCCATAAACGGCCCGTTAATACTGTATGTAGGCAGGCTTACGGAACAGAAAGGGGTAGGATATCTGATTGATGCAATGCCACGGGTTCTCGGGAAGTATCCTGATGCAAAACTGCTGGTGGTGGGGGATGGCGAGTCAAGGGATTCTCTTGAAAAGAAAATCAGGGGAATGTCACTTGATGCCAGGGTAATTCTGACCGGGGCAATATCCAACAGCAGGCTCCCTGCCTACTATGCGGAAGCCGATATATTTGTCGGCCCCTCGGTTATAAGTGAACATGGAGAGAGGGAAGGATTCGGCCTTGCCTTTGTGGAAGCAGGGATGTCCGGATGCCTTCTTGTAGGTACGGATACCGGAGGAATAACCGATATTATTCAGCACGGGGTGACAGGATATCTGGTTCCCCAGCGGGCTTCCGCGGAGCTTGCGGAAAGGATTCTTTACGGTCTTGACAACAAGGACGAAACTGAAAGATTGAAGGTAAGGTGCAGAAAAAGATGTATGAAACTTTTTGACTGGGAAAATATTGCCACTAAATATATGGAGCTGTTAGCTCAAACCTTGCCGGTGTAAAGAGCCGGCCATGAAGGCTGCGGCGGATACCGTTTTGACAATTATGTATTTGAAATACCTTGGAAAGACAGGGGAATTTATTATCAGCTGCCCAGCCTTTAAGGAAAATGGCAGGAGCGTTTTGAGCAATGCCGCAGGTAGCCTCAGGTATGGATTCAGTCTTGCGTCGACCCTGCTGTAAGAAAGACTGTTGTAAACAGAGGGGTGGAGCGATGCAAACAGCATTGCGGAATATTTGGCGCTTTCATGCATTTTGCCGGCTATGGTTTTCAGGGAAAAATCAGAACAGTGCTCGGCCCGGCTTTCGGGTGTATATGTTAACACGGCGTTATCTTTTATTAATCTTGCAACAAGATCACGGTCTTCAAAACCGTAACTGGTAAACCCGGCATTGAAGCCATTATGTTTTTCAAAAACAGTTCGCCGCACGGCAAAATTGGCGCTGACCATTAATGTAAAATCGTTCCGGTTAGCCAGTTCCTCTCTGCGCCGGTTTATCTTCTGCATGTAATAGTTCCAGAATTGTCCGCAGTTTACTTCAATTCTGCCAAAACTGGCGTCAGCTCCTTGTATGATTTTATTCACATGGGCTTCGATAGCCGTATCCGTCAGGAAATAACAGTCACTATCGATAAAAACGAGAACTTCTCCATCTCCCCTGGCAGCGCCGATATTACGTGCCGCTGCACGGCCACGGTTTTCAGCAAGTTTTATCAAGGTAACACGATCGGCAAATTCATTGTGGATTACTTCAGCGGTATCGTCCGTGGAGGCATCATCCACAACAACAATCTTGTTCAGGTTATATGATGCGGCCGCCTGGTTCAGAATGCTCTCAATACATCTGCCTGTACGATGAGGACTGTTTCTGACCGGAATAACCGTGTCAATGCATACAGGCGGTTTCATATGACCAGGGTTGATTCCATGCCGGCAAGC
>JALVQQ010000265.1 GCA_027025395.1 Deltaproteobacteria bacterium
GAGACCGTGTCCAAAGCATAAAGCTCCTGCAACCCCTGGTGCAAGGTTTTGTTTTTCCTGAAACTGTGATACATTAAAAAGGTACCGGCATGGATATTTTCATTGGCTCTTAGCTTCCCGCAATGGATGAGGCAAGGTATGGAAGGTGACATAAGCAAGGCCTTGACCTATCAGGTCAAAAAAGAAATAGCTGAACGCTACTTTGGCTCACGGCGGCAGATAGAACAGGACCTGCAAAATGCCAGGGAACTGGTTGCCAGGGCACGGCAGCAATATGAAACCGGAGTCGGACCTGCGCTGGTACGCATTTACGCACTACTTATGGATGAGGACCTTATTGACCGGTTCCTCCAGCTTGTAAATTGGCGGCATCGGCCCTTTTTCGATTCTTATGTCATACAGTCCGAATCCATAAGAAAACGGCTGGTAAAAGACCTGCATCCCCACGGATGGCTTGCCAAAACACGTTTTTTCAATATGTTAATGGACAGCTACCGGACTCTTTACCACGAAGCTGAAGCACTGGACAAGCTTGTCAACAGGGCCAGGGAAGAAATAGAAATCATAGGTGAGGAACTGAGATTATTTAACAGGAAGTACTCGCTTGAGGAAATCATGGGGTTTGTCAGAAGTCTTGATTTCCAGGGCCGTGACATGGCGAGGGCGCTGGGAAGCAACATCGACGCCTCCAATCCGGAAAAACTTGCCGAAAAACTCAAACTTGAAAATGCGGGGAACCTTGCGGAAGATTTACCTGAGATACCTGACCTTCCAGAGCCGGAGGCCATCCATGACGCACTGAAGGAGCTTGCGGCGGCCACATTTGCACGGCATCAGGATAGGGCGGCAAGTGCAATAAAAATGGCTGAAGGACAGAACGACAGCAAACAGAATAGATGAATACCGGAGCCTGTCTCAGGTTCCATGCAGCAAACCCAACCACTTGAAGCAGGGCAAGCCTGATAATTTGTTTTAACTTACCGGGTTATCTTTATTTTATTCGGCACCCTGACATGACAGAGAAGAGCAGCTATGACCTCAGAACCATCTTTTGGCGCATGCGGCAAATGCGATCCTCGGGAAATTGCCCATATTTGGGAAACAGTATCCGTACCACTTGGAGAGAGATCCTATGACATACTTGTCGGTCCGGGCCTTTTATCGGAACTGCCCGCCCTTCTTGACGAGTTCAGGCCGGGCAGGAAATTCATACTGGTAACTGATTCCAATGTTGCGGACTTTCTTGCGCATGACCTGGTTGCACTGTTTGAATCGGCCGGAATGAACGTACCGGTGGTGACATTTCCGGCAGGCGAGGAATCGAAATGCATGGACACAATAGTTTCCATGGCCAGGGAAATGATTGCCCTGGGAGCAGACAGGGGTTCTGTGATACTGGCTCTTGGAGGCGGCGTTACAGGCGATATGGCCGGGTTTCTTGCCTCTGTTTTCATGCGTGGGATAGAGTTCATCCAGCTGCCAACAACCCTTCTTGCACAGGTTGACAGTTCGGTAGGCGGCAAGACAGGAGTGGATCTCCCCGAGGGCAAAAACCTCCTCGGGACCTTTGCCCAGCCCGCCAGGGTTTATGCAGACATAGGCGTCCTGTGCACCCTTCCTGCAAGAGAGCTCAGGAATGGAATTGCAGAAGTCATCAAATACGGCATGATATGGAGTGAAGACCTTTTCAGCATGCTGGAGGATAACTGGTGGGATGTAATCAACCTTGAACCTCTGACCACGGCTGAAATTGTCAAGCAGTCATGCACGATAAAGGCAGATGTCGTCTCAAGGGATGAAAGGGAGGGGGGGCTCAGACGCATTCTCAATTTCGGACACACGGCAGGACATGCGGTTGAGGCGTCGTCTGATTACTCAATTCCCCACGGAGAGGCTGTCTCAATGGGCATGATGGTGGCTGCATGCATTTCCAGAAACCGAGGCCTGCTGCCGCCTGAAGCCGTATCGCGCCTGAAGGCGCTGCTGCAAAGATTCGGCCTGCCCACCAGCATCCCGGGCACGGTGACTGATGAAGACATTATCAGGCTTATTCAGCATGACAAAAAGGTGAGGGACGGAAAAGTCCACTTTGTGCTCTGTAATGCCATAGGAAAGACGCTGATTGCCGATGACGTAAGCAGCGAAGAGGTGATCAGGGCGGTAACGGAAGTGCGCGGATAGCATAACCCTGCCGATGCAAACCGATCATTCCTCATACATGCGGCTTGCCCTTGAACAGGCCAGAGCCGCTGCTTCGTGCGGAGAAGTACCCGTAGGCGCGATCATCGTATCTGCTGAAGGCGAGATAATTGCCAGCAGCCACAACCAGCCCATCTCCCTTCATGACCCCACTGCCCATGCCGAAATAAACGCCATCCGGAAGGCATGTATCAAAAACCGAAATTACAGGCTGACCGGCGCAACATTATATGTTACCATTGAACCGTGCTGCATGTGTGCCGGGGCCATGGTGCATGCCCGCATCGCCCGGCTGGTTTTCGGGGCATGGGATAAACGTTCGGGCGCTTGCGGCAGCATCCATGACCTGGTCAGGGATGAACGGCTGAACCACAGGGTTGAAGTTATACCTGGCGTTCTTGAACATGATTGCAGCAAGGTTATACAGGACTTTTTCAGCACAAGAAGAAACGGAAAACAAAACCTGAAACAGGTTCGCCCGGGTTGGCCTGTTTAATTATGCCTGATCTCCTGCATGGAGCAAACACCGCTTTCCCCAGGATATTTGTTTGTAGATTTGACGGCGGAGAGGTACCGAAGTGGTCATAACGGGGGCGACTCGAAATCGTCTGTGCGTCCAAAAGACGTACCGTGGGTTCGAATCCCACCCTCTCCGCCAATTTACCTCGCCTTTTCATATTGACTTGTCGTATGTTTTAAGGGTATATGTCCTTGCTGCCGCAACGAGGGCAGCCTCCGCAATGTTAAGCATAAACATATAAGTATAGTATAGTGGAGAGGTGCCCGAGAGGCTGAAGGGGCACGATTGGAAATCGTGTGTACGCTCACAAGGTGTACCGTGGGTTCGAATCCCACCCTCTCCGCCACACCTTATGACCATGCCTGTTTTGATAGCCAGGTCCCGCGCAACGAACTCCCCG
>JALVQQ010000266.1:0-557 GCA_027025395.1 Deltaproteobacteria bacterium
GGCGTAGGGGACATAAGATTGCAGCCGCTTCAGCTTCCCCTTTTCCAGTTCAAAGACAAACACCTGTTCAAATTTTACCTCCATGCCGCCCTTGAAAATGTGATGGGTGTTTAATTCCACCGCCCCCGATTTGCCGTCACTCCAAAAATGCCGCACATCGAAACCTGCCTTTTCCATATTACCCAGACCCCATGCCAGCCCTTGACGGATAGCTGCCCTTCCTTCCATGCGTGGCACCGGATAATGCGGGTCGTATAACACGGCATCTTCCGCAAAAAAGCCCATCACCGCCTCAAGGTCTTTCGAAACAAATGCCGCAATCAATCCGTCTAAGATCTCTCTTTCTGTCATCCTTCCCTCTCCTTTTTATCGATTACGGAAATATTAAGGTCACTATATCTTTCCTCTCTACCTTAACCTTCATATTTTCGTAGTCATTTCATTCGTTGAGCTGTTGCCCAATCCCTGCCGCGGTTGCCAGCTGGTAAACTTTGCTCGCTGCCGCCACATCTTGGATAGCCAACCCAACTGATTTGAACAGGGTAATCTCATTGTCA
>JALVQQ010000266.1:567-2466 GCA_027025395.1 Deltaproteobacteria bacterium
CTCATTATCACTTTCTCGCCCCGCTTTTTCGCCGGTAATAATTTGGCCCAATTCGGCATGTATATCGGCTTCAGTGATGACTCCCGCTTGCAAGGGGATGATCAGATCGCCGGCCTCGGCCAGACAAGCGGCTTTTTGATCGGTAATGATCTTGGCGCGGGAAACGGTCGTTTCATCCAACTCCCGCCACTGTGGTGCATGGGAACCGATACCATTCACGTGCACCCCCGGTCGCAGCCACTCACCGTCAAAAACCGGCTCATGGGCCGTTGTGGCCGTGATCAGAATATCGGCCGTTTCCACTGCATGTTGTATGTTGTCCGCTACTTCGACATCAATCTGCAACTTTTCATGCATGGAGACGGCAAAGGTAACGGCCCTTTCCCGATTCAAATCCACTACCAAAGCACGCTCAATCGGACGCACCGCACAAACCGCTTCCAACTGTGTCTGTGCCTGCACGCCTGCGCCGAAAATCGTTACCGTTCTGGCATCTTGCCTTGCCAGATATTTTGCAGCTACCCCACCGACCGCACCGGTGCGAACGGCCGTCAGATACCCTGCATCCATCACAGCCAGCAGCCGCCCCGTGTCCGGTTCCAGCAGCAAGAGCGTAGCGTTGACTACCGGTATCCCTTTTGCAGTATTACCGCCAAACAGCGTTACCACTTTGATGCCCAGTCCGCCACCCTCGCCGCCGATGTAAGCGGGCATTACGGCTCCCCCGCCGCCGTCCCCTGCAAAACCCAACCGCTGCGGCATGATGACTTTCCCTTCTGCCAATCGATGAAGTGCGGATTCAACGGCCTGTATTGCCGTCTCCATCGTCAATACCGATTCAATATCTCGCTTGTTCAGCCACAAGGCCATATTTTCTCCTTTTTTAACTGCTGATTACGCATATTTCATAGATTTTGATTCTTACTGATCATTTTTATCTGTATTAAAATGATAGGAAAAAAAATCGAGGGGCACAAGATTGAAATAGTAAAATTGGCAGGAATAATCGGAAAATCAGGCTAAATAATCGCGTTTGTGAGCCTTCAATGGTTTATACAGCCATTACTTTCATTACACAGATGTATTTCGGGCAGGCTATAAGATTTAATTTGTAAACTTTTGATAACAAGCGCGTTTATACTTTCCTGTAGTCTCGCGAATCAGATGAGACATCTGAAAAATCCGTATCTTCGTTAGGCTTAAAATCTCCAGTCGCAGGAGGTCCCGAGTGGTTCTCGAGCTAATTTTTCCAGTCAGATGGAGTGCGTTTTGCAACTGGGCCATTGGCTGCCAGGATCTTTACTGCGGCTTTACTGCGGGAAGAGTCGTATCCCATGTTTCATGGGCGGGCAAAAGGGATTCATAGCCGAGCAGAGAGCGGAGCGAACGACCAGGCCAGACAGAGTCTGCGACCAGCCAACAGGCCGGGTTAGTGCAGCGGATACAGGCTATACCTTGCCGGTAATCACCTCAGATGAAAAGTATTCGCCCACCGTCTATATCGGTTCCAGGAAAAACTTCCCGCATGTATCGGCATATTCATCATCATGCCGGCTGTAGAAATCAGTGGAATGCCCATCAGAGAGCATGTGAAATGGGTGTTCTGCTCTGAGGAAAGTGTTCGGTATTCTGCTTTTTAGGTACTGAAGTGTTATGTATACCCAAATAGAGTATCACTGTACAAATCTATATCTTGCAGTCTGTTTTAGACAGTTCTGCTTATAACAGCATGATTATGACTTTTTTAACATTTCACCATTAAATTATTTTTTCCTCTTGACCTTTTACATAACAGCGGCTTGTTATATTGCCTCTTTCTCTTTTAATACCTTAATCATCTTCATTAGTTCTTCTTTTTCTATTAAACGATTCATCACATATTTGTGTAAAACCATATTT
>JALVQQ010000266.1:2476-3119 GCA_027025395.1 Deltaproteobacteria bacterium
CTTAAGCTTATCGCTTTGTCCTTTTTAGCACGTTCAATTATTTTCTCGATCCTTTCTTTTTTCTCTTTACTAACCGTTTTTAAATTGTCTATTTCTTCTTCAATTTTCTTTTCTTCTTGAGTTAAATTATATTTAATCATCTCTACTCTCTCCTCCATATTTTTTATGAAACTTCCTGCTTGGAAATGCTGTCTTTAACACTATTCGTTCTTCTTCATCTATAACAAAAGGAACAACCCATGTGTAGTTCATTATTTTCATTATAAAATATTGTTGATTTTCTCTCGTCGGATTTTCTATTATATCTATGTAACTTTTGTTTAATATTAATTCTGCAATTTCTTCGAATGATATTCCCCTATTAATTATAAGCCATTCATTCTTTTTGTCGTCCCAAATTATGTTCACGGTTAAAAATACTATGATGTATATACATTGTCAATTATAAATAATAGGCTAGCAATTTCATTCTTAGCATTTTAAAAATTATTTGCTTATATCTTGTTAAGTATTGCAATATAACAGACTACTCCACCATTATTGCTCTTTTAAACCTAAGATAAAGCTCATTACCTTCTTTTATATTTGTATCCGATGGAATCTCCCCTGTAATCTCTCCGGCCTCTGTTGTGAATTTGCAGCT
>JALVQQ010000267.1 GCA_027025395.1 Deltaproteobacteria bacterium
TTGGGTTCTTCCCAGTGGGTTCAGAAGGCCCATGCCAGTCACCCCGAACTGGCGGCAAAGGTTGACGGCATTTTTGCAAGCCTGGAAGAGCTCCGTAAAGAGATCAAGGCAGTTAATTGCAGAAGGTGCAACAATCTGGCGGGCACCATTCAGAATGCAAGGGTTGTGGCGGAACAGCTTTACAAATCGCTTGCAGGCCTGGTGCCTTACAACACCAAAAGCAGGACCGAGGCTGTTTTCGAATCTTTCAACAATGTTGAACAGCGGATCCAGTTCATGGTCCCCAATAATCCACAGGGACAGGCATGGTACAAACGCTGGACTGAAATCAAAAGTGAATTCAACGCGCTGAAACCTGAAATCATGGCGGTTCTCCAGTAATTTAACCGCATGCGGCCAGGCGGGAGCTGAAATTCACTGCCCTGCCCCTGCCTGGCCTTATGTTCTTTTTTTCTCTCTTGCCTGCCTGCGGTAAAAATCAGTATTTCCCAGTATTTCCCTGCCGGATACTTCATACCTGCCACAGTTTCATTGTTCAATAGCTGAATTTCACGCCTTGGGCTACCTGGCCTTCCAGTCTCCGGCACGGCCTCACGCACGCTTATCTCCGTGCGGCACCTTACTTCATCACGCCTCCTTGCCCGGCACCCCCTGGAGTGATAAAATTTTGTCATAAAGTATTCAGCCCAGGTAATCCGCATCACAACTGCGACGGGAGGTGCAATCGCCATGCAGTTAAAGCCGCGCCCGTGTAACAAGATTCTTCTGGCAATACTGCTTTGTCTCCCCCTCATTTCCGCGGTTCATACAACATCCGCAACGCCAGCCCGGGAACCGCACAAAAATTCCACTATCAGCAATAATGACATAAGACATGCCGTATGGGCCGGCAGGTTCTATCCTGCCGGCAGGGGTGAGCTTGAAGCCGAAATAAAACGTCTTCTCAGGGAGGCAAGGCAGGCAGAAGGCAGTGGCTGGCAGTCAGGGATCAGGAGTCGTGGCAGGCTTAGGGCAATCATCTTTCCCCATGCAGGTTACAGGTATTCAGGCATTGTAGCCGCCCGTTCAGCACTTGAACTCGAAGATAGCCATTTCTCAACGGTAATCCTCATGGGCCCTGATCACAGGGCAGGGTTTGGAAACGTGGCGCTCAGCGCAAAGAAGGCATTTGAAACTCCGCTGGGCATTGTAAAAATTTCATCCAGGGCGGATATATTACGCAAAAACCCTCTTTTCAGGCATGTTGAGCGTTCTGACCAGACGGAGCACTCCCTTGAAGTGGTCCTGCCGTTTCTCCAGTATGTGCTGGGCGAATTTGAGGTGATTCCTCTTGTGGTCGGACCCAGCGACTACAACCAGGTGGCTGACGCCATTATTCCACTGCTGGACCAAAAGACCCTGCTGGCCGTGAGCAGCGATCTGTCCCATTACCTCCCCTACGACTCGGCGGTCAGGCGGGATCACGATACCATTGATATAATTTCAGGGCTGGAGCCGCGTAAACTGGACGCCCACGAAAACAGGGCGTGTGGTGTCTATGCCCTCAAGGTGCTTATGGCCGTCGCCAGGAGGCTGCACTGGAAGCCGGAACTTCTGATGTATAAAAACAGTGGCGATACATGGGGCGGCCGCTCTGGAGTGGTTGGTTACGCCTCAATTGCGTTCTATGACGCGGAAAACTCCTCCCTGGAAGAACCGGGGCCGGGGGATGAAGATAAAAACCGGACGGGAAAAGGCTGGAGATCCCGGGAGGAACAGCATGAAACAGCCCGGAAGCACCTGGTAAGCGAACGCTCCGGAAGGGCGCTGCTGAAACTTGCAAGGAGCACGGTTGAAAAATTTTTTGGCATTCATAAAACATCCCTTCCGCCTGACCTTGATTCTCCTGAACTTGAAGAGAGGCGCGGCACCTTTGTAACCATTTCAAAGCATGGAGCCCTTCGGGGATGCGTGGGAAATATTGTGCCAATCTGCTCAATCAAGGAGAGTGTCAGGCGCAATGCCATAAATGCAGCCTTCAACGATTTCCGCTTTCAGCCGCTTCAAAAGGAAGAGCTGGATGAAGTGATATTCGAGGTAAGCATACTGACCCGTCCGGTTCCTCTTGTTTTTTCAGATCCCCGTGACCTGATATCAAAACTCAGACCGGGCATTTCCGGTGTAATTATCAAACGCGGAAACGCATCGGCCACCTATCTGCCCCAGGTATGGGAGCAGCTGCCTGACCCGGAGGAGTTTCTGTCAAGGCTGTGCGTCAAGGCAGGGTTAAGCCCGGATGCATGGAAAAAAGACGGAATAGAGGTGCAGACATACCAGGTACAGTATTTCAGGGAGAGAAAGCGCGGTCCCGGTTAGGCAATTTGCGCTGGCAAGCAGGGGATCAAAGTATATGCACCGGGCACTCTGAACACATGTGCAAAATGCCATGACAGAAAGGAAACGTCTTGAAAGATGTGTTCTTGCCCTGATTGTTGTTACAGGCATCGCCTCTGTAGTGACCCAGATAGTTACAATACGGGAGTTTCTTTCCCAGTTTCATGGCAATGAAATTGTCATAGCGCTGACCCTATTCAACTGGCTTGTCGAAGGGGCGGCCGGAACCTTCATGTCATATGCGGTTGCGGCGAGGTTTGTCCCTACTCCACGCCGTCTTGCTGTTTTTTCAATTATTCTCGGCCTGCTCGGAGTGGTTCAGATACCTGCCACAAGGATACTAAGAAACATTATTTTCATCCCTGGCAGCTCAGTAGGGTTCTATCCAACATGGCTTTTTACCTTCATTGTCACCCTCCCCTACTGCGTCCTTCTGGGGTTTGTGCTGCCCTACAGCCTGTTTCTTCTCAGACGACACCTTGATTCCCACTATCCAGGCGCAAAAATATACATTACCGACAGCATTGGCGATATATGCGGGGGCCTGCTTTTCTCATCCGCCCTTGTATTTGTGCTGACTCCGGTCAAGGCGGTCTCGGTCGCAGCCCTTCCACTGATTGCAGTCTCATGGCTTCTGGCACGCCTTGCCCCTCTCGTTGAACAGTCCCGGCCCAATGCGGCTGCGCGTGTCATGCCCGCCCTGCTTGTTTTTCTGACCCTGCTTGCCCTGATTCTGTCG
>JALVQQ010000268.1 GCA_027025395.1 Deltaproteobacteria bacterium
AAGAGGCAGCGTTATCAAGGCCAAAGCGCCGGGCAATCAGTGGCTCTGCAAGGAGGTCCATGACTTCAGGCGCGGTAAACTCCCCTGCGGCAGTGGCTAAAAGCGATGTGAAAGCATTAACCGCAGGCGATGACCTGTGAAGCCCTATGTCGCCTATGCTGTAGGGTATCTGCCTCTCCTCCGGGGCCTGCCCGAACACTGCCTCAATTGCATCGGAGTAAAGGGAAATGTCAGGCGCCATGACCGCAACCTGGTGAGGCTCAAGGCTGCTGTCTTCAATAAATGCGTTTACCAGCCTGTCGTGAAGCACCTCAACTTCCCTCAGCCTGTTGTGACAGCTGTGAAACTCAATGGAGCCGTCCGGAAAACTTGCGCCTTTTTCCTGGCCCTGGATGACCTCCTCTACTTCTTTCATCTGGAGGACAGAGTCCTGCACCGCTGAAAGCATGCTGTTTTCCTTAAGGCTTTCCGAAAGGTCCTCGCCTGATGAAAAATCAAGCTCATGAAACCTTGCAAGGAACTGGCGTCCGGCAAGGCCAAGGGCAGCAAGCAGCCTGTTTCCAGCAGGGAAATGCCGGTCAATGGTCTCCATGTCATACTTTCGTTCCAGGCGGATTCTCTTTCTCTCCGGGACTATATCTGTCCAGTACTCCCTGCACGGGGCAAGATGATAGAGCTGGACATGGGAGCAGTTTGACAGGGCCTTGATAATGTCCTGGTGAAGCGGGGGCAGGTATGAGATGCCGAAAATATAGATTGCAGGGGGCAGGTTATTAAGAATATCGTGCAAATCCTGCGTCTCATTACGCCCCCTGGCATCCTCTTCAGGGCCGGTCCCGGAAAGAGCTGATGCAAGTTTTACAAGGTGGCCTGCCTTTAGCCTCTCCCCGGCCCTTTCACAAAGCAGGTTCCAGAGTACTGCCTGCCACCTGGCATCAGTATCCTCAATGGATGCAATATCCGGAACCTGCTCCCACTCCTTCAGCATGTCGTACCTGAAGTTCATGTACTTATCAAAGACATCCGAAAGCTGCCCGGAAAGCTCATAAAGCCCTGAAGGGCCGCCCCTTTTCGTTGATTCAATGATCTTTTCAAGCCCTGGATACCCTGCCTTGAAGGTGGCCTGGCCAGGTTCAGGGCCGGATTCGAGGCCGGATTCAAGACCGGACAGCACACTGAATATCAGCCACCGCAGCCGCGCGCGCCCTATTGTTTCATCCTGCATTTCAGGCTGCCGCCTTGTCTCAATCCAGCCGGAAAGCTCGTACACGTAGGAGCCAATGAGCCTGAAATCCACGTTGGCGCACACACCCTGCCTTTCAGCCATGCGAATTGCAAGCCACTGGGCCATCTCGTAGTTGTTCACAAGCACCGTGTCCGGGCAAAAGGAGAAACCGGCCCTGCGGTTTTCTGTAAGTTCTGCCCCAAGCCGGTCAGCCAGTGCCTCCAGCCTGTTTGATTGAAACAGTGTCAAGCCTTTCATTCCTTCGCCCCTTTCAACATGCGTCATCCAGGTTCAATGGAGAGTGTGACTCTGCTCTTGATACGGTCAGAATTTTATGATCTTTCATTTAAAATCAATTTTTTCAATGATTTAAAATTGATCCTTATTCCGACCAATTCGGCCACCCTCAGTGCCGTAGGCGGCACTGGTGTTTTGCTTTATACTTAGTGGCCGGTTTGTGTCAAATTTTTCTGTTTCTTTCTTTGCTATTCTCCTTTTATTGTGAGCCTGTAAGCGTTATGGACTATCCTGTCCATCAGTACATCTGCCAGGGTAGGATCTTAAAACCTGGAATGCCATTCTGATACTGGCAGTTGTGTGGCAAAGATGGTGGAGCCTCTGTTCTGATCCTACCCCAAAATTGTGCAGAGGATGGGGTTCGGGAATCGACCCGGAGCTGGCGAGAGGTACTGCTCGGCCTGCAGCAGAATGGTCTTAAGGTACCGCTAATGAGAAGGTAAACATCGGTTGAGGCGGTACTCTTTTCATGGCTATTTTTGGCACAGTTCTATTTTGCCACTGACACCTGATGCTGACAGTGAGCTGTATCCTCTTGAAATTCGAAATCTGTTTTCAGGGTGAGAAGTTAATACCCTGCAGGCTGTTTTAAGCCCGCAGGGTATATCTGATAGGTCAATCAGTTGGTTCCGTAATCCTTTAACTCAAGTCTTACGGGATCACTGCTTATGAGTGAGAGATCTATCCAGTATGGAGTTCCGGTGAGGCATGGAATATGCAACACGTTGTTTATAAAATCAAACGACGAGCATTGAGATGATCCTGACTGGATATCAATGCCGCATGAAACAGGATTGTTACGGCATGCCTGCTGCCCTGCGTCATAGCCGCTGTTCCATATCTCTTTCTCTTTTTCGTTCTGTGGAAAGGTCTCACTTCCCTGTTCAGTGCCGCATGCATTTTCTGAACACTTGCCATTGCACCACACTCCACCCAGTTTCGAGCATATTTTCGAGTCAGCGCATTGATCCAGGCTGTCTTCTGAACAAGCCTCTTCGCTTATGCCAAGTTTGGCCGTGATGCCGGTTTTGCCCAGTATTTCCGCATTTTCCTGATTCTTGGCCCTTACAGAAAAGATCAAATAATACTTCATTCTTGCAGCGGAATCATTGAAAGATTCGTTCTCATAACTTTTCACCGCAGCTGGTGCCATGGCTTCGGAATTAAAGTATGAAGGGGCTGGCTGAAAGGTCAAGTTAAACTGCTTGTTGAGCTCAGAGCCACTCTGGCCTGTGAAGAACTCCTGTTCCTGTGATGCAATTATGTGACCTGTTTCATCTACAATGGCAGCCCCAATATTGACAGGCTGTCTGGATTCAAAACCGGCAGGAAATGAGAGTTTCATATCCATGTTGACCGTCCAGTAATCTCCTGGCCTGACAAGACCGCCATTACCGCATACCATGCACGGAGGATCTAGTATAATTTTCCATTCCGGAAGTCTGTCCACAAAACCTTCTAGTATTTCATCCGGAAGACCGGGGCATCCATTCAGGTAAGAGTAGCCGTGTAATGTTGGACATGAATCTTCACTGTTTACAATTCCATCATTGTCCATATCCTCATCGCAGACATTTCCGATGCCGTCACCATCAATGTCAGCCTGATCACTGTTGGAAGCAGCCGGGCAGTTATCGCATGCATCACCGATTCCGTCATAATCATCATCTGTCTGGGCAGGGTTGTACGCACGAATGCAATTATCAGAACTGTTTAACACACCATCTCCATCCATGTCGCTGTCGCAGATATCTCCCTCCCCGTCACGGTCCAGGTCAGCCTGGGCAGGATTGTACTCGCCTGGGCAGTTGTCGTTTCCATCTGCTACACCGTCATAATCCATATCTTCACACGCATCCCCGACTCCGTCATGATCGCTGTCTTGTTGGAGTGTATTTGATATGTATGGACAGTTATCAATATTATCCGGGATGTGGTCGTTGTCATCGTCACTGTCACATGCATCTCCTGAACCGTCTCCATCGTTGTCTGCCTGTGATGTGTTGGGAGTGTCAGGGCAGTTGTCATGTGAGTTGCTGATTCCGTCCCCGTCCCTGTCGGTGTCAGCCGGATCTTCAATGCCGTCACAGTCCCTGTCAGGGTTGCCTATTCCGCATGCTGCAAAGGCATTTTTTACCTGACAGCAGTCGTTCGCCGTGGCAGAGACCCCTAAAAATGAAGCTGACCGCATCTCCTCACACGCATCAACTACAAAATTTCTGAAGTTGTCAAAATTCGGGTTGGCTGGAAGTTTCTGGGTCACAACCTTGTAATAGATAGCCCTGCTTTTGGTTTCTCCTATGCCTGAAATAGTGAGACCGGGGGTGTCAGGATGGGTGCCTCCCACAGTCATGAGATACAGGGCCTTGCTGAGAATGGTGCTGTTGTAGTGAACCTCTCCCCGGTCTTTGCTACTGTTTGAATACTCGGCGAAATGATCAGGAAATGGAATTCCATCCTGCCTGCAGGCCGGCGGATTTTCAAGGTTACGGGCAGCGCCGCACGGCCTAGCTAAGGATGTCCCTTCGCCATGCAGCCAGTCCGGATCGTTGTATGATGACGACCAGTGCGATACAAAGGTGCCAAATGCATCTGCTATATGCTCCGCAATTGCGCCACTGGCATTGGCGTAGACAAAGTTGACCTCTGAGTTGTGGAAGGAGTGCCCTACCTCATGTCCTACAACATCAAGGGATACAGTGTTGTCTCCAAATTGATGAATGGAGTAAGCTCCGCAGTCGGTTCTAAGAGCATTGTTCCAGTTATTGCCCACATGGGCATACATCTCGAATTCCTCGCCGCTTCCGCCATAGGAATTTCTGCCGAATACATCGTGGTAAAAGTGATAGATCTCCCATGTGTAGTGGTAAAGATTCCATCCCTCTGAATCAGGATTGGCGCAGTTCCAGCCGTCAGCGCAGATATTATCCCAGCAATTCGATCCATCGTAATTACATCTGCCGTCTTCATCAAACCATGCATCATCTGCAGTGGTATCAGTCCAGCAAAGAGAACTCGTGTGATGATTGCCCGTCTCAATATCGATATCAATATCATAGACCCTTGGGCTAAATGAGAGTATCTCGCCGGTTACAGCGTCAACAAAGGCATCGGCCCAGGCTCCATGATTTTCAGGGGAAGGGAATATGACCCGCCATGCGAGTCTTGGATCATGTTTTACATCAAGACATTCAGGACATTGATGCGCAAGAATGGCCTTGTCGTAGATCCAGAGTTTGACAGGGACAAGAAGTTGCAGAATTGATGTGTTGACCTTGTATTTTTTCTTTATTATTTCCTGTGCCTCGTTGTATGAAATACTGGGTGAAGTATTTACCACGTTCAGCCCTGGTATATAGTTGCCGTAAAAACGGCGTAATTTCATTTCCTCGGGATTCTTGTCAACGACTGTCTGTATCCATGAACCGTAAACAGGTATCTGGTTAAAATACTGTCTGAAGATCTGTGTCTCCTTAAGTGTGCCGCCACGCTTAACCATGAGCAGGTTGCGATCCGGCTCGGAGATATTTACAAGGTCCTGGTAATTATTAAAAAAGGCATATGATACCTTTTCGGGCCTTACACCCTGTTCGAGATTAAGGGATGTTACGGGAAGTTCCAGTTCAAGTTTCTGCACCATGCCCTTGTGGATACTGACTTCAAAACCCTGCTTGTGAATTGCGCGCAGGGACTCCAACTGTTTGAATTGCGCATCCTCGTTCAGAAGTATTGTGTCTGTTGCGCTCGCGGAAACTGGACCGTCATCAATTGCGGCAGCGGGTTGTGCCTTGTTAAAGGCAAAGGCATGGAAACCGCAGCTGAAAAACAGAAAGGTGGAAGTCAGTAACAAGTTGAAATAACGTGATAATTTTAATTCAAGCATCTTCAGACCTCCTTATTTAATCATGTTTAAAAAAAGAGATACGGGCAGGAGTGGATATCCGGGAGGCCGAACCAATTTGCTGGCCCTGCCCCGGAGTTTCAGACAGATCCCCACTGTACCCTCATATCCTCCTATATAAATAATGTATAAAAAATATCCCAGGAAAGGTAAACAGGGAAATTGATATTTACGTTGTCCAGGGCCTGGCAAGAGGCCCTGGTCCCGGGTGAAAATGAATAGAAACGGCTGTATCAGGATTCGCGGGCTCTGCCTTCACAACCTGAAAAATCTGGACATTGACATACCGCACCGCAGTTTTGTGGCGGTAACAGGCCCTTCCGGCTCAGGAAGGTCATCCCTGGTTTTTGATTCCATATACGCCGAGTCCCAGCGCAGGTTCGTTGAAACCTTTTCTCCCTATGCCAGGCAGTTTCTTGAAAGGCTCCCCAGACCCGCAGCCCGCGAGATGGAAAGCCTCCCGGCAGCCGTGGCCATTGAGCAGAAGAACCCGGTAAAGAACGCCCGTTCCACAGTGGGCACCCTGGCAGGCCTGAACTGGCCGGCAAGGCTTCTGTTTTTTCGCATGGCAACGCTTTTTTGTCCGGGCTGCGGCGCTGCGGTCAGGGATCAGGGCGCAGAGGATGTTGCAGATTATGTACTGGAGCAGGCAACCGCCTCTGATGGGAGGCATACTCTCTATATTACCGTTGTTGTGTCTTCAGGCATGATCTCCGGCATGATTGAGCAGGGCTGGTTCCGCGTGCTTGAGGGGGGTGGGATAAGGCGGCTGAGTGGCGAAGAGCCACCGGACTCGTCATGTGAATTCGTGATAGACCGCTTCCGCACAGACACCCTGAGGCGCGGGAGGGTGATCGAGTCGGCTGAAACTGCCTTTGCCGCTGGCGGCGGGATGCTGCATGTGGTGTCTGACAGCGGAGCCAGGCAATCCTTCAGCAGGGGACTGCACTGCGCACAGTGCAACAGGAGTTTTCCGCCCCCCTCCCCTGCCCTTTTCTCCTTTAATTCGTCAGCTGGCGCATGTCCCCGGTGCAGCGGTTTTGGAGGGATACAGGCGTTTGATCCCGAGCTGGTGGTGCCTGATCCATCCCTTTCCATTGAGCAGGGTGCTGTGCGTCCCTTTGAAACCAGGAGGCGGTGGAAGGCCAGGCTTATCCAGTGGTGCAGAAAGAATTCAGTACCAGTTGATGTGGAGTGGCGCAGCCTTTCCCGCGTGGCCAGGGAGAAGATAATGCATGGGGATGCGGGCTGGGGGGGAGTTGACGCCTTTTTCAGGAAACTCGAAAAAAAGCGTTACAAGCCCCATATACGGATGCTTCTTTCAAGGTACCGCACCTACCTGCCCTGCCCCTCATGCAATGGCAGCCGTTTCAGGCATGAGACCCTGAGGTACCGGCTGGCCGGCATTACCCTGCCGGAGTTTTATGCCCTGACCCTGGAAGACGCCCTGGAGTGGTGCCGCAGTCTTGAAGGCAGTGCCGTTGTTGACAATGCCTCTGCCTCGCTGCTTGAGGACCTGGAGCACCGGCTTTACATCCTGTGCCGCTCGGGACTCTCATACCTGAGCATGGACAGGGCATCGAGGACGCTTTCCGGCGGGGAGGCCGCCAGGATAAACATGGCCCGGGCACTGGGAAGCCGTCTCTGTCACACCCTGTACTGTGTGGATGAGCCTTCGGCAGGGCTTCATGCCGCGGATACCCTTCGCATGGCGCAGGTGCTGAGAGAGCTTGTCAATTCGGGCAATTCGGTGATTGTGGTGGATAATGATCCTGCTGTCACCGGAGCGGCTGACCTTGTGATAGAGATGGGGCCGGGCTCCGGGGCCAAGGGCGGCAGGGTGGTGCGTCAGGGAGCCCCGGAGGCAAACGCAGAAATATTTCGCCTGCCTGAACGTGGCATGGGCGTCGGTATCCGGGAACCTGCGGCAGATGCCGCATGGAATACGGGCAAGGCAGGGACGCTGCTTGAGATTTTCAATGTCACGCATAACAACCTGAAGGGGATAGATGTGCGGATACCCTTTGGCGCCGTAACCTCTGTTTCCGGGGTCTCCGGGTCAGGGAAATCTTCTCTTGCCGAGGATGTGCTGTACCGTGCGGTCAAACGGTGCCTTGGCCAGGCCTGTGAGCCTCCGGGAAGCTTTGGCTCAATATCCGGCGCGGAGAGGCTGTCAGCGGTCTGGCTGGTGGATCAGAATCCTCCTTCCAGGACCCCCAGGGCCTGTACCGCAACGGCCCTTGGCCTCATGGACATCCTTAGAAAGGTCTTTGCCGCCACTGACGATGCCCAATCCCTTGGTCTTGAAGCAGGAGATTTTTCCTTCAATACCGGCACCGGGCGGTGTGCGCACTGTTCCGGACAGGGGAGCCAGGTGATAGAGATGCAGTTTCTGCCGGATATGGTGCTTCCCTGCCCGCACTGCAGGGGAAGCCGTTTCGGCCCCGGGGTACTGTCCGTAAGGTTCAGGGGCAGGAATATCGCTGATGTGCTTGACCTTACACTGGACGAGGCCGCCGGGTTTTTCAGTGATTATTCGGGATTTGCCAGAAAGGCGGAACCTGCCCTGTCCCTTGGCCTGGGGCACCTGAAACTGGGCCAGGCCCTCAATACCCTGTCGGCAGGCGAGATCCAGAGGCTCAAGCTTGCCGCGTACCTCCAGAAGGGGGCCTCAGGAAGGAGAGCCGAACAGGCCCTGTTTATACTGGATGAACCAACCAGGGGGCTTCACCAAGCAGAGACCAGGCTGCTTGAGGCCGCGCTGAGGAAAATAGCAGGGCGCGGCAACTGCGTGGTTGTGGTGGAGCATGACCTTGAAATCATAATGTCCGGTGACTGGGTAATTGATCTTGGCCCAGGCGGCGGAAGAGACGGCGGGCATCTCGTATATCAGGGCCCTCCGGCCGGCCTGCTGGAGTGTTCTTCGTCTGTTACAGGACAGGTGCTTGCAAAAGGCGCACATTTTAACAGCAACAGGGTTCGGGAGCCGGTTTCCGCATGGAACAAGCCGGCTTCTTCGGATGTGTCCCTGCTCAAGCGGCAGGAGGGGGAAAGCAGGCAGGCCGGATCTGCAATATCCATAACCGGTGCAAGAGAGAACAACCTGAAGGATGTTTCACTGGAGATACCGCACGGAAAGTTTGTGGTAATAACCGGGGTCTCGGGCTCGGGCAAATCCACCCTGGCCTTTTCATGCATATTTTCCGAGGGACAGAGGAGGTACATGGAGGGGCTTTCTTCATACCTGCGCCAGTTTGTCTCGCTCTATCAGCGTCCGGATGTGGACAGCATCACGGGCCTTACCCCGTCTGTGGCCATTGAGCAGCGAACCAGCATGGCAGGCCCCATGTCAACCGTGGCCACCATGACCGAGGTGGCGCACTACCTTAGGCTGCTCTATGCACGGGGGGCAACTCCCTGGTGCCCTGATTGCCGCCTGCCCATGCAATCCATGACCAGGCAGGAGATTGTCAATGCCGTGGAGGAGCGGTGGCGCGGCCAGCATATTTTTATGGCGGCTCCCCGCATCACAAGGCGCAAGGGGTGGCACAGGCCGGAGCTTGAGAAGGGTGTGTCCCGCGGCGTGAAGGCATTTTTTATAGATGGAAAGATATATGAGGCGGATGCCGGCCTGCCGTCACTTGGCAGATACACAGAGCACTCCGTTTACTGGATCATGGCAGGCGCGGTGCCGGGCGCTGCGGATTCGTCTCTTGAAGAGGCCATAGACAGGTCGCTTGAGGCGGGCCGTGGCACCGTGGCAGTGCTGGAGCCTGGGAGGAACGGCAACTCTGTTGCCCGGCAGGTATTTTTCAGCCTGGACAGGGCATGTCCATCCTGTTCAGCCGGGGCGCAGGAGGCTGACCCGCTGCTGTTTTCCTTTAACTCATCGGCAGGCCGCTGCAATGCC